>JACMJB010000168.1 GCA_014380815.1 Armatimonadota bacterium | reverse complement strand
GTGTCGAACACGACATCCACATCCCGCACCACCTCGTCGAAGTGGGCAGCAGTATAGTCAATCAGATCGTCCGCGCCCAGACCTCGCAGAAACTCATGGTTTCGCGTGGAGGCGGTTCCGATGACCCGCGCGCCCTTCCACTTGGCAAACTGAACCGCGAGACTGCCGACGCCCCCCGCGGCGGCGTGGATCAGAACGGTCTGTCCGGACTGCAGGTTCGCAGTCTCGAACAGGCACTGCCAGGCGGTGAGGGCGGCAATCGGCAGCGAAGCCGCTTCCACCGGCGAGAGGGTTTTAGGCTGGGGCGCGAGCAGCGCGGCCTTCACGGCAATGTACTCGGCATAGGCGCCGTCGCGGGCGATCTCGGCATCGGCGAAGACCGCATCCCCCACCTGAACCTCTGTCACGTCCGCGCCGACCGCCTCGACGACCCCGCAGAGGTCCCAGCCCGGAATCAGTGGCAGCGTATGCGGCAGCACCTCCTCAAGGTAACCCTCACGGACCTTCCAATCCACCGGATTGACACCTGCCGCCGCCACCCGCACCAGGGCATCGCCGGGTCCCAGGGTCGGCAGGGGAGCATCCTCGTAGACCAGGGTATCCGCGCCGCCGAAGGAGTGAATCCGCACCGCTTTCATCATGCTCAGCCTCTTTCAACCTATTTTCTGCCCATTCTCTTTTGTTCGCTTCGGGAGTGAACGCCAGAACGCTGAGACGTTATTCCCTGGAAGCCTGTTCCAGTGCCTCTCGGAACGCCGCCGGGTCATTCCACGCGCCATTGAAGCGGCGACCGTTGATGAAGAAGGTCGGGGTGCTGCTGACCCCGCTCACCACGCCGCTCTCGAAATCCTCCTCGATGCGCGGCGCGAATACCTGACGCTTCACCTGCTCCAGGAGCGTTGTTCCGTCGAGTCGGAGGCTGTCGGCAAGCTCTTTTATCTTGGTGTCACCGAGCGCTTTCTGGTGCTCGTACAGGGCATCATGCATCTCCCAGAACTTGTGCTGCGCGCCCGCCGCTTCGGCGGCCTCGGCAGCGTGTTCGGCGTGTGGGTGCACCTCCGCCAGTGGGAAGTTGCGAAAGACAAACCGGAGCGAATCGCCAAAATCGTGCTGCAGTGACCGGACAATTGGGTAAGCTGCCCCGCAGTAGGGGCATTCGTAATCGCCGTATTCGACCAGGGTGACCGGGGCATCCGCCGCGCCCTGGATATGGTCGCGGGCTGGATCAACAAGAAGGGAAAGCATCGTCATGGAGTTTCTACCCTTTCTTCGGGAGCGGCCTCGTCATGGCGGTCCGAGGAGGGGCGATGGTGTCCCGAACGCGCCGCCATCGCCGGAAAGAACGATCTCTGGCAGGGGCCTGCGGGGACGCACGGGTTCCGAGTGCCGTGCCTGCAATTTTTCATCGGCGAGCCGCGATGGGTCACCCTCATAGCCCAGCGCGAGCACAGCAGCCAGTGCGTAGGTGTCGGGTATCTCAAAAGCCGCCCGCGCGCCGTCCCGGTCGTAGCCGCCCATTTGGTGAATCAACAAGTCAAGCTCCGATGCCTGCAGGGTCAGGTTCGCGACCGCCTGCCCCAGATCGTATAGCGCCGCCGAATTGGGGGCATCGTTGTGCGAGAAGGTCGTCCGGGCAACTCCCAGGATCAGCACGGGCGCGGTCTGTGCCCAGGACTGATTTGACGGCACCAGAGTGTCCCGAATCTTCCCATACGTCTCCGGATCGCCCTCTTTCGTGCCGACGATAAAGCGCCAGGGCTGTTCGTTATACGAAGAGGGAGTCCAGCGTGCCGCTTCGAAGAGGCGGCGAAGCGTCGCCGGAGTGACGGGAGTTTCGGCGAAGGCAAGGGGACTCCACCGCTGCTTTAACAGCTCATGGATCTCAAGTTCGGTTTCGGCGGGTTTTCGCATTAGTCTCGGTGTCTTCGGTCTCTAAGGGATCAGCACGATCTTGCCGTAAGCGCTGTTTTCCATGATGGCGGCGTGGGCGCGAGCCGCTTCGGCAAGCGGAATCTCAGACCCGATGATTGGTCTCAGGCTGTCATTGCGCAGCCCTGCATAAATGGCGGCGTGGATGCTCCGCATCTCCTCCGGAGTGGCGTTCGACAGGCTGATTCCCAGGATTGAGGCACTCCGCCCCATGATCTCTCGCGGGTCAATCTCAACTGGCCCACGGCTCCCGATCACTACCACCCGCCCGCGCTTTCCAAGAAGCGTCAGGTCGCTGGCAAGGTTGATGTTTGCGAGCATCTCCAGGATCAAATCTACGCCCTCGCCCTCGGTGAACTTCTTGATTTGGTCCCCATAGCCTTCCTCTTTATGATTGAGAACCAGGTGCGCCCCTTGTTCCTCGACAAGGGTGATGCCCTCTGGTGTGCCTGCCGTTCCAATCACCTTGAGACCTTGCGAAAGGGCGAACTGCACCGCGGCGATCCCCACGCCCCCGCTCGCGCCGTGGATCAGGACCGTCTCGCCTGCTCTGGCCTGGGCGCGCTGAACCAGCGCATGGTAGGCGGTGCCGTAGGGAACCGCGAGAGTCGCACCCTTTGCCGCCAGAACGTTCGGAGGCAGGGGAAAGACGGTGGAAGCTGCCGCCAGGATCTGCTCGGCATAAGCGCCGCTGATCGTCCCCGCGGTATAAACGCGGTCCCCAACAGCGAGGTTTGCCACGCCGTCGCCGACAGCGAGGATCTCCCCGGCGGCGTCCGCTCCCAGAACGTTAGGAAACTTCAGCGGGCCGTATTTTCCCGCGCGCTGATACGTCTCATAGGGATTGACGCCGACGGCATAAGTCCTGAGAATCACTTCGCCGGGACCGACGACGGGGTCGGGAACTTCCTCATACTTCAGGACTTCTGGCCCGCCGAATTCGTGGATGCGTACTGCTTTCATGTTTTTAGGATACCCTCGAACCCTCGATTTTCGGTGCCCTCCCTCGGGGGGCGATTATGGCCGCGCGGGGCGCAACAATGCCTCCGCCGGAGCGATGGAAAGCTCACGGCGCTCGCCGCGCCGCAGTATCGTGACGGGCGCGGCAACACCAAGACGCTCCTCGGTAAGCTGGCGATGCAGATCGTCAATCCCGCCGATGGGGATCCCGCCCAGCGCAAGGATCAAATCGCCCTCCTGTATCCCGGCCCGGCTTGCGGGACTGCCGGGTTCGACACTTGCCACCAGGACTGCGGTCTCCTGCGCGCTGTGAAGAAGCTGCATCCGGCGGGGCAGCACCACATTCTGCCCGCCTACCCCGATGTACGAACGGCGCACGCGTCCGTCCCGGATCAGGCGAGAAGCGACCCACTGGGCCGTCGCGGATGAGATCGCGAAGCAGATCCCCTGGGCAGGCAAAATGACTGCCGTGTTTACCCCGATCACCTCGCCCCGACTGGTGACCAGTGGCCCGCCCGAGTTACCGGGGTTCAGGGCCGCATCGGTCTGGAGCACATCGTCAATCAGCCGCCCGCTCCCGGACCGCAGCGACCGGCCCAGTGCGGAGACCACTCCCGCCGTGACACTGGTCTGGAAGCCAAGAGGGTTTCCGATGGCGATGGCAAGCTGTCCGACCCGCACCTTCTGGGAATCGCCCAGCGTGATCGTGGGCAGGGCCGAAGGGGAGTCTACGCGCAGCACGGCAAGATCGGTGTAAGGGTCCTCGCCCACTAGGTCCGCGCGGAGTGCGCGCCCATCAAAGAGCGTTACCAGCAGCCGCTTCGCGCCGTGCACCACATGACTGTTCGTTAGCAGGAAGCCGTCGGGGGTGATGAGAAACCCGGAACCGCTGCCACCGCTACCGCCGCTCTGCGCGTTGCCGCTGCTGCCATCGCTACGACCGCTCCGAGCTTCGATATTGACCACCGACGGGCTGACCCGCTCCGCGGCGGCGATTACCGCCCGCGAATAAGCGTCCATCAACTCGTCATCGCCTACCGTCGCGACATTAGGAAGGGGAACCTTTTCCGCCTCGAAGCCCGCCACACCGTCTCCAGTCCAATCCGTCTCTTTCATCCGGCTTCCTTTCGGTTCGCTTTGTACCGAATAGAAACCGGCGGTGGACACGTGGTTCCCGGCAGGCGGACTAGTCGTTCGGGCAGGGAGGAGGGGAGCTGTTAGAAGTGGGGGTTGTCCGCCCAGGACCAGAACGACCAGGCGGAAAGAAAGGCATCTATGCGGTCGGCGGGCACCGCAGGGCTGAATAGGTAGCCCTGCATCGCATCACATCCCAGCGAGCGGAGCAGGTCGCGCTGCGTGGCCGTCTCAACCCCTTCCGCAACCACGGAAAGGTCGAGCGCATGGGCCAGATCAATCACCGCGCGGATGATCGCCTGCGAGCGGGGGGCCTCTGTCAGCTCGCGGACAAACGACTGGTCAATCTTAACCGAGTTAAAGGGAAAGCGGCGCAGATAAGAGAGCGAGGAGTACCCGGTGCCGAAATCGTCCACGGACAGCCGGATTCCCAGGTCACGCAGGGCATGAAGGGTGCGCTCCGCAGCGGCGCCGCCACTGTAAAGTAGCGCGGTCTCCGTAATCTCCAGCTCCAGGGTATCGAGAGCGATCTCGCTTTCCTGAAGGACGGCCTGAATACGGGTAACGACATCGGGCTGAGCGAGCTGACGCGCGGAAAGATTGACCGCGACCCGCAGCGGTGCGGCACTATCTCCCGGGATCGCTCCGCTCCAGTTGACTGCCTGTCGGCAGGCTTCGCGCAGCGCCCATTCGCCGAGCGGTCGGATCAGGCCGGTCTCCTCAGCGAGCGGGATAAACCGGGTCCGGGGAACATCGCCGAATTTCTCATGACGCCAGCGCAGCAGTGCCTCGACCGCCTGGATGCGTCCCGTGGCAAGGTCCATCTGTGGCTGATAGTGCAGAGTGACCTCTTCGCGCTCGACCGCGTGACGCAGGCTTCCTTCCAGCAGAAGCCGGTCGAAGGCGGCGACATTCATCGCCTCGGTGTGCATCTGGTAGGTGTTGCGTCCCTGGGCCTTCGCCGCGTACATTGCGACATCCGCGCGGCGCAGCAGAGTTTCCCGGTCCTGACCGTCGTAGGGGAAGATGCTGATCCCGATGCTGGCAGTGACGAAAAGCTCGTGTCCACGCAGCATGACCGGCTCCTGAAACAAAGCCAGAAGCTGTTCCGCGACCTGCTGCGGACGATTCGGGTGATCCAGATTCGGCAGCAGAACCGTGAACTCATCGCCGCCCATACGCGCGATCGTCCCGTATCCGTCGGCCTCGATCGAGGTCCGGAGCCGCTCCGCGACCACGCGCAGCAAGGTGTCGCCTACCTCGTGACCGAGCGTGTCATTGATATGCTTGAAGCCGTCCAGATCCAGAAAGAGAACCGCAAGGTCGTGGTCTTCCTTGGTCGCCTCCCGCACCGCCTCCGTGACCTGACGCTGAAAGAGGATCCGATTTGGCAGTTCGGTCAGCGCATCGTGGGTCGCCTGCCACTCCATGGTGGCTTCGGCCTCGCGCTGGGCAGTCGTGTCTTCCGCCGTTCCCAGAACCTGAACAACTTTGCCAGTCCCGCTGTCGCGCTTAAAGATCAGGTTTCGACTGCGCAGCCAGCGCCACGCTCCGGTCACGCTTCGGACGCGGTACTCAAAGGCTGCGAACTCACCGTCCGGCAAGCTGTTTAGCGACTCCAGGTGCTGCTGCCAGCGTGACCAGTCTTCCGGGTGTACCAGAGACTGCATCAGCCCCTGACCAAACGCCCGCGCTTGACTTGGTGTGTAGCCAAGTAGCGCGGTGATCTCGCGGTTGGCATAAAGATTCCGATCTTCACGAATATCGTAAACGTAGATGATAAATGGCGAGGCATCGGCGACCTGCTTGAGGAACGCGGGGTCGGACGCTAGCGGGGAATCCGACATTGCTTTTGCCAGTGTCTGATTTGACACCGAATCTGCCACCGAAAAGGGACTCCCTTTGATTTTCCGAACTTTCCGAATGATCAGTGCAATCCCCTTTCTGCCGCACTGCGCTGCAAAGGTTACCAACGCCTCTAAAATGCTAAAGATACAGTTGGTTATGCCGGGTTCGTATGCCTGCGAAACATACTGTTTTAGTTAATTTTTATTTCATCACGTCTCGGCCGCATCCAGCACCGATACCCAGACCACGCTGTATAGGCCGCTGCTCGCGGTGCGGTGCGGCCCGAAACGATGGTACACTGAGAGGCGGAAGGAACCGAAGGCACTAATTATGAGCAGTCCCGTTCGCGCGTCCGGCGACGAACCTGAATACCCGCAGCACGATTACGGCATTGACGACCTGGCCATTGACGTTGAGGCCACCCCGGCCACTGCTCGTAGCTACAGCAGTTTTCGTGCCTCAACGGGCGCGTTGGTCGCTCCCACCACACTTTTCGATCAAATCGTCCCTTTTCCGCATCTCTACAAGCCGGACTTCCTGCGGGCGTTTCAGGGGGGGCTTGCCGCAACTCTGGTCTTCACCCTGTTCTGGTACCCGCTGTACTTTGGGTTCAAAAACCCCTCGATGGATATCTGCCTTCTGCTCGGCTCGTATATCGTGCCAGGTGACCTGACCTGGCTGACACGTTTTGTCGGGATCGGAATGCACCTGGGGATCGGGATCGGGATCGCTTTCGCCTACGCGACCGCCCTGCAGGTGCTGCGAACCCAGAGCCACGCGGGCAAAGGCACCCTGTTTGGCATCGGTATCTTCTTCTTCATGGCGATCTGGGTGCTGCCCTGGGTGGCGCCAATGGCGGTCTACGGTGCGGCACAGGCGCAATTTGATGCCGTCAGCCCGTTCCTGGACTGGCTGGGTTCCAACGACCAGGGGTGGAGCGGGTTCGCGCTCGGCTTGATCGCACACCTGATGTACGGCTCGATCCTGGGGGCGGTCTATCGTCACAAACGAGTTGATCCCTCCGTCGGAGTCTGATCCCCAGCACTGGAGGATACCCCAGTCTTGTCCGTTCTGACCACTCGAAAACCGGGACTGGAACCCGAACCTGTCCCGGAGACCCACCCGCAGCGGGTTGTGATCCTGATTCCCGTCTTTAATGACTGGGCAGCGGTGACAAAACTGCTGGCTCTCCTCGACGACGAGATCGCGAAGCACGGCTACACCAATGCCAGCGTTCTGCTGATCGATGATGGGTCCTCCCTGCCCGCACCCGAGGAGACAATCGCCTTCCGCCCGCAGGCGCTGATCGCGGTCGAAGTACTGGCGCTGCGGCGCAATCTGGGCCACCAGCGAGCCATTGCCGTCGGCCTGACCTATGTTTCCGAGAAGGTGCCCTGCCGCGCGGTGGTGGTCATGGATGGGGACGGGGAAGATTCCCCCGGCGATGTCCCCAAGCTGCTCGCCCGGTTCGAGGAACTGGGCGGCGCGAAGGCAGTCTTTGCTGAGCGGGCGCGCCGCACGGAAAAGCTCTCATTTCGCGTCTTTTACCGGCTGTATAAAGGGGCGCACCGCCTGCTGACCGGTGAGGGAGTGCGAGTCGGTAACTTTTCCGCGATCCCTTTCAAGCTCCTGTCGCGTCTGGTGGTGGTCTCGGACCTGTGGAACCACTATGCGGCGGCAGTCTTCAAGGCGCGTCTGCCGCACGACATGCTGCCGCTTGCGCGTGGCTACCGCCTAGCGGGTGAATCGCGCATGAACTTTGTTTCCCTGGTGATCCATGGCCTTTCCGCGATGTCGGTCTATGGCGACCGGATCGGGGTGCGCCTGCTGACGGTGACGGGAGCCTCTGTTGCCGGGATGCTGCTGCTGCTCTCGGGCCTGCTCCTGGTCAAGTTTGTCGCCGGGATCGCCGTCTCTAAATGGGTGGCCTATTCCATCGCGGGCCTGCTGATTATCCTGTCCCAGATGCTCGCCATCGCGCTGGTCTTCGTATTCATCGTGCTTGCGGGCCGGGACAGTTCCTCGTTCCTGCCGATCCGCGATTACCACTTTTATATTGGCGAGGTGTATCCGATCTGGCCTGGCTATACCGGGG
>JACMJB010000167.1 GCA_014380815.1 Armatimonadota bacterium | reverse complement strand
GCTGCTTTGTGCCTCTCAGGGAATCGAGCCGGTGCATGTCTGCCGTGCAATTGCCGCCGCCTACGCCTATGATGCCCCCGGTGACGCGACCGCGCCGGAGATCCAGGAACGACTCCGCTCAGAGGGCTTTCGCCAGGCCTTCAGTCGGTTTTCTCGTCTCCCGCCCGACTCACCGATCGCTCGCCGAGCGGAGCGGGAGTACGCTACAATAGGCGCGGCGCGGCCTTCTTAACCGGACCGCGTGCCGAAGGAGCCGCCACTATGTCCGTCTTACACAACGAAATTTACGAACAGCCCTCAGCGATCAAAAACGCCATCGAGCAAAATCAGGTCGCGATCGCCGCGCTTGTCGCCGCGATACGGCGCAAAGAGGTCCGGTACGTAGTCCTCGCCGCCCGTGGGACCTCGGACAACGCCGCGATCTACGCCAAATATCTTTTCCAGATCGTATGCGGTATTCCTGTCGCGCTGGCGGCCCCCGCCGTCCACACGCTCTTTGATGCAGTGGTGAATTACAAGGACGCGCTGGTGATCGGGATCTCTCAGTCCGGCGCGGGGGAAGACATCAACGAGGTCGTGACGCAGGCAAAGCGCTCCGGCGCACTGACGGCGGCGATCACCAACACGGCGGATTCCGCCCTCGCGGGAATCGCGGACCACGTGCTGCACTGCGATGCGGGGGTGGAAAAGGCGGTCGCGGCAACCAAGACCTACACGAGTACGCTCGCGATCATCGCCGCCCTTGCGGCGGCCTGGTCGGGCGATTCGGCGCTTGGCGAGAAATTGGCACGTGTTGACGCGGTGGCTCAAGCGGCGTTACAGGTGGAGGAGCGGGTCCGTGTTCTGGCGCAGACCTTAATCCACGCGGAGCGGCTATTGACGGTGGCGCGGGGCCTGCATCTTGCGACCGCTATCGAGGCGGCCCTGAAAATCGCGGAAACCACGTCGTCGCCGACGCAGTCGTTCTCGTCTGCGGACCTGCTTCACGGCCCGATCGCCTCGGTTGCGGTCCGAACTCCCTGTCTGCTGTTCCTCCCAAGGGGGGAAACCGCGCAGGTAATGAATCAGGTGGGTGAAAAACTTCAGGATCGGGGCGCACGGGTTCTCCGCTTTGCCTTCGACGCCGAGCCTGATTCGGCGTCCTGCGTTCCGCTCACGGACCCGGGTACGGAACTGCTTTCGCCGATCGTGGATATTCTGCCCGCGCAGCTACTGGCGTATCATGTGACGGTCGCGCGCGGGCTGGACCCCGACAACCCACTCGGTCTCTCCAAAGTCACCATCACCCGCTGAGGCAGGATCAGGTTTTAGCGGTTCGTCTTCTGTGGAAAACAGGCACCGGGAAAGAGAGGCGAAACCAATGGACGAAACGATGGTACGCGATAAAGCACGGGGATTCATGGACGCGCTCCATGCGCTGGAGCAGGACGAAACCGGCGGCGAGGGGTCACTGGACGCACTGGTGGACCTGTACGCCGCGGATGCGCGGCTCACCAACGCTGCCCTGCGGCTGACCGGCGAGGAGCGGGTCGGGACAGAGGCGATCCGGTCGTTCTGGAAAGATTACAAAAAGACGCTTGGTAAGTCCTACTCGGATTTTCACCAGGTGACGGTGAATGGAGAGGCGGCGGGCCTGTTCTGGGTCACCAGAGGCACGAACAGCCATGGAGACGAGAACGCCGCTGCGTATGATGGCGTGACCCTGCTGGTCTTCGAGGAATCGGGCAAGATCCGGCAGTTTCAAGGCTACTATGACACGCATCAGTTCAATCTGGCCATCGGAATACAAAAGGCTTAGGGGAGGGCCAGGAAACCGGAAGCGGGGCGCGGAGAAGATCCGTTGCCCCGCTCTTTCCTGTGGGGACACCGCACCGCGCAACTGAAGTGCAGTTGAAGCTGTCTTTAGGAGTGTAACTGATCCCCCCCTGAAAAGCAGGGGCCTTGACGGTTACACTGCCGAGGCGAGTGTGCCGACTTATAGGGCCAGTGAATCGGCCCTCCACACGCAAGCGTGTATTCGTTGTGCCTCTCAAAGATAGAACAGAAGCAGGCTTTTTTGCCTGCCTCGAAAGGAGTCGGGCAATTCCTCCAAGCCGCCCCAAGGCGGCGGTTTCTTTGCCCTATTTTTATGAGTTTTTGGGAGTCGCTCCGTGTCGCATTTTCCGCGCTGCTGGCAAATAAGCTTCGCTCGCTGCTGACCATGCTGGGCGTCATTATCGGCGTCGGTTCGGTGATTATCATGGTCGCCATTGTGCAGGGCGCACGCCAGCAGATCGTCCAGGATTTCAAAGGGGACGGCGCCGATGTCCTGTTTGCCGTGTACGCCCCGAAACGTGGCGAACAGCGGACCGGCGGCTCGTTCGAGGGCCTGACCCAGCGGGACGCAGAGGCCATCTTCCAGCGCGTCCCCGAACTGGACAGCATCGCGCCAGAGCTTGAAACCAGTCTGAAAGCCATTCGAGGCAAGCGCGAATTTCAGGCGAATGCAATTGGGGTGACCGATACTTACACGGATGTGACCAACCTTGATGTCGTTCGTGGTCGCTTCGTCACTGGCGAGGATAACAATATCTGGGCGAAGGTCTGCATTATCGGGGACAAAGTCCGCACCGAACTGTTCGGCAGCGAGGATGCGCTGGGGAAGACGCTGGTTGTGCAGCTTGGCGCGAACCGCACCCCACTGACGGTGGTCGGGATTCTCAGGCATAAAGAGCGGTCGGGCTTCGGAAGCAATCCGGATGAGCAGATCCTTCTTCCGCTCACAACCCTGCAAAAACGCCTGAGCGGGACGGAGACGCTGTCGCAGGTCTCCGCGCGCGCGGACGGCTTGAATGTCGAGGGGGCGGCGGACGCTGTTTTCGCGGTTCTGAAATCGCGACACCCGGACCATGCCAAGGACTTTATCGTGGATACTCAGGAGGGCCTGCTTCAGCGCCTCGATTCTGTTTTGATTATCTTTCAGCTGATCCTGGGCGGAGTGGGGGGGCTCTCCCTCCTGGTCGGCGGGATCGGGATCATGAATATCATGCTGGTTTCGGTCACCGAGCGCACGCGAGAAATCGGGATTCGCAAAGCTATCGGGGCGAAACGGCAGGACATCTTGATTCAGTTTGTGACTGAAAGCATGGTCGTTTCCGGCCTGGGGGGGCTGCTAGGCTGCGCCTTCGGATATGGTGTTTCCAAGGCGATCAGTTCGCTGGCCGGGGATAAACTGCCCACATTTGTCCCTTTGTGGGCCGCTGTGATGGGCTTCACGTTCGCGGTCGCGGTCGGGATGTTCTTTGGGATCTACCCTGCGGTCCGTGCGTCTCGGCTTGATCCGATTGATGCACTCCGCTATGAGTAACCCGCGCCAGGTCTCGCAGAAGAGAGAGGTACCCGTATGAATCGCCGGGATTTTGTTTACGGAGCAGCTTCCCTCGCCGCCGCGCCGGGAATACCCCGCCTGGTATCGGCGCCGCAGGAAGGACGCTCGTATCCGGCGCGGCGCGATGCGTATCTCGCAGCCGTGCGCACCGCGCCCCTGCAGCGGATCGTCTATCAGCCCCCAGCCTCCGAGGGTGGCCAGCCAGGGTTCCGCTTCACGGTCCCGGACCCCGGGAAGCACTTGTGGAATCATCTGTTCGCCCTGCTCGCTTCGGATTCATCCGGGGAGCAGCGTCCGGCTGGTGCGCCGGAAGGTGTCACCGTGCGCCATATCATTCAGGCACTAATCACCTTCCCAAATCTGTTTCACTTCAACGCAGACGGCCCTGCCCGGTGCTTTCATCGCTATCCGAAGCTGGTGTCCGAGCAGAACCGTGCCTACTTTTTTTCGGGACACTCCCGCTCGCTCCTGAACCACCCCGATCAAGCGAATCACAACCTGTTCACCGGGGAGGGGACCGAGAACCACCTCGCGATGTGCCGCTATTCCGGCTATCTCCTATGCCAAAATTGGCTTCAGGATCATGGGGACGATGCGCGGGCGCGCCTCGGCTTGCGGCAGACGCGCGAGTACATAATCACCCACGCCCGTGACGTCTTCCGGACAGGAACTGGCGAGTGGTATAGCTCTACCTACTATGGCTACCAGATACGGGGTCTGCTGCTTGCTTTTGAGTACGCAAAAGATCAAGAGGTCCGTAGCGCCTGCCACGCTCTGCTTGATCTTTTTAGCGCCGAGATCGCCCTGAAGTACCTGAACGGTGTGGGCTGCGGGCCGGAAAGCCGGGGCGCCCCCGGCGAAACGCCCTGGAGCCGCGAGATCGCGCAGATAGCCTGGCTCTGGTTCGGCGACCGGAGCGGCGAAGCCGGGCCGAAAGCGGTCACGAACGCTGTGTATGCGGCTCTTAGCAGCTACCGCCCCCCGGCTATTCTGGAAAAGATCGCTCGGAAGCGCGGAATGGTGGGCGAGGAGTATTTCAACAGCCACCCTTCCTATCTGCTGGATCAGCCATCGGTGAGCCGTGAAACGCTGTATTTTGGACCGGGCTATGCGGTTGGCTGCTCCTATCTTCCCGCGGCGGGATACACCGGCGCGAGCAGTCAGTTTTTGCCGGTAAAGATCGCCGGGAGCGAAACCGATTCCGCCGCCTGGGTCATTTACGGGGGAAGCAATGCGCGTGGCACGACAGGGACGGGGCGCAGCCCCTACGATCAGTGGGCGCACTACCGAAATGTCGTGATGCAGTTTACCTGGGTGCCGGAAGGCGCGGAGGCAAACGCCGCCGCCGCCGCAACGATCACCAAAGCATGGCGCGAATCCTGGGAGCGTCGGTTCGACGAGCGCTGGGGAGCGGGGGGTGTCCGGAGTGGTGGCCCTACCCTCTCCGCCGTTCGAACGGATGGGATAGAAAGCCTGCTATTCCTGCCTTCCGAGATTCCCATGGAGCGGAGATCGGCAGTGGAAGAGGGGGTTTTCTTTCTGAAACTGGATCGGATCTATTTTGCGGTGCGTTCCCTGCTGCAGCCGCTACCGACCTACCGCCCCGCTGCGGGTGGTCTGCCGCCCCTGCTGGCGGAATCGGTACGTCGCGGGGAGGCAGGGGGACTTGGTGGGTTTGTTATTGAGATCGGTTCCCAGTCGGAGCAGAGCAGTTTTGCCGCGTTTCAGCGGCAGGTACTGGCAAAAACGCGTCTGGACAAGACCCTCCTTGCCCCTGAACGGGAGATAACCTATGATTCGCTCGCGGGATGCCGGATCGTCGTGAGGGTGGGTACCAGGGCACCCGCGCCGCTGATCGAGCCGCTCTTCGACTGGGGGATCACTCCGGGCGACCGCCGTCAGTCCTCCCCGATTCGCCCTCCGGTCGCGAAACAGCCTACTTACCCGGCAGCCGGAGCATCCCTTGAAGGATGGGGAAGGATTCCTGAAGTCCTCATAGATGGCAAGCCGCTGGGGGGTGCGGATTTCCTGGATCTTTCTCGGCCTTATCCAGTGATCTCCGGGCCAAAAGTCACGCAAGCGGATGGTGTGCTGAAGATACAGGAGGGGGCGAGCCGGTATCGCATAGACTACGCTGGGGCGATCCCGCACTGGTACGACCATTTCTAGGCGCACCGGATGCGACCGGCTGGCGAACGTCCACTCCGCGATGCTCCAGGACTGCCAGCGCAAACAAACCGCCGGGCAGGGAACTCGTGTCTCGGCATTGTTGTAAGGTAAGAGTAGCGGTATAATGGAATGGCGACTCATCCTGTCGCCGTTTCTGACCAAGAATTTTTTCCGGCAGTTCCAAAACCCGGAGGAGGATAGAAACCCAGATGTCTGCGACTCTCGAAGCACCCGAAGCCCCCGCTCTCCCGATGTTCACCCCGACGCCGGAGCAGCCCTTGATTCTGACGGACCGTGCCGCGCAGGAAGTCTCGGACATCCTGGAGCAGCAGGGCAACCCGGAGGGCGTTGCGCTGCGCGTCTACGTCGCGGGCGGCGGCTGTTCCGGCCTTCAGTATGGAATGGCGCTCGACGAAAACGTCGAAGAGGGCGACCAGTTCTTTGAAGACAAGAGTGTCCGAATCGTTGTGGACCCAATGAGCCTGAAGTATATCACCGGTTCCATCGTAGATTACGTAACCACGCCGATGGGCGGCGGCTTCAAGGTCGAGAACCCGAACGCCGTTCGCTCCTGTGGCTGCGGCTCCTCGTTCAGCACCGAAGACGACGCTTCTGGCGCGACCGTCACCGGCGGCTGTGGCTCCTGCGGCTCGCACTAACCGCCGCCGCACCAAGGCCAAAAAGGACCGGGAGGCATCTGCCTTCCGGTCCTTTTTTTGTGCTCTGCTTCAGGCGGCGGCGGCGCTGCCAGGCAAAGGCTTGAGCGGCGGAAAACTGCGGTTACCCATCTCCACGATCCGTTTCTCCGCGTTCTTGATGCGGTTGGAGGTGAGTGGATGGTCGGCGAGAAACTCGCCGCCGATCCCGCCCCCGCCGCCCTGCTTCTGCAGGACCTGAAAAAGCTGGATCATGCCCTTGGGGTTATAGTTCGCGGCAACAAGGTCCTTTAGCCCCTCCTTATCCGCTTCGTCCTCCTCGCTGCGGGAGAACTTTTTGCTGATTGCACTGTTGGCAAAGCCCGCGATAGTCTGTGCGGTCTGACTTCCTTTGCCTATAAGAATGGCACCAAGGCTGAGAAGCGCACCATTGTTCTGAGATTTCGTATAGGCTTTTGCCCAGTGTTCTTTGTAGACGTGCGCCATTTCGTGACCGGTCACGGCGGCGAGGGCATCATCGGTCGCGAGCAGATTGTACAGGCCAGTGAACATAAACATCGGGCCGCCCGGCAGAGCGAAGGCATTCACCTCTTTGCTGTCGAGCACCCGAAAATTGTAGTCCCACTTGCTCTGCTCGTCTTTCGGCAGCGCGGACACGAGCCGCTGCCCCATTTCGCGGAAGTGGGTGGCCCGGCTGTCGTTTACCTGCTTATACTGCCGGAGAATCTGCTGCACCGCCTGCTGACCGATTTTCTTCTGGTCCGCAACACCAGGCTTCTTGAAGAGCTGCGCCTCGGCGGGGCGGGCAGCAATCGCCTCGATCAGGACGGTCGGGGCGATAACCAAGCCAGCGCTGACCAGGCTGGAGCGAGTGATGAACCCACGCCGCGACAGCGCGACACAGCCGGTGAGCGGCTCCGGCGTTTGACCGCTTGAGTCCATTATTTCGTTGCGAGAATCGCAGTTTGTTTCACACATCGGTTCGTGACCTTTCTGTAAGGTCCGCCTGTCAGCTTCGCTGTTTGAAGGCATCGCTTGCTATCATAGCTACCGCAATCCCAACGCTGCCTAAACGCCCCTCTGGCGCGACAGCCTCCGCCACCGACAGACGAATCTTTGGAAAAACCGCCCGGGACATCCTCGTGGCTGCCCTGACGCTGCATCGGTTCCTGGTATAATAGGACGGTTGTGACACCCCTTTTGTGACCGATTCGTTTTCACGGGGGTGTCGCGGCGAGACTTTAACCTGCTTGGCCGGTTCCTCCTGATACCTCTGTACCTCTCGGCTAAAGCGAATGCGTAAGGAGAAGCGACAGTAAATGGCAGCTAAAGTGAGTTCCGGCGCCAGCGGCACCGCCGCTCTTACAGAGAACGTGGAGAACAAGTCCTTTAACAAGGAAAAGTATGTTCATTTCTACGAGCAGATGGTCCATATTCGCGAGTTCGAGGAACTGATTGACAAAGAATGGAATTTTCCCAAGCACGGTATCGGGGGGTACCTGCATCTTTACTCGGGAGAAGAGGCCATCGCGGTCGGGATCATCGGGGCGCTGCAACGCGAAAAAGGCGATTGCTTCATCGGCCACTACCGTGACCACGCTTACGCGCTGGCATCCGGCTCCGACCCCGGCGAGGTGATGGCGGAGATCTGCGGCAAGGCGACCGGCTGCTCCAAGGGCAAGGGCGGCTCCATGCACATCTGCGATGCGGAGCGCGGCTTCTTTGGCGGCTATGGGATTGTCGGCGGTAACGTTCCCATCGCACTGGGCCTCGGATACGCCCTCAAGTATCAGAATAAAGACGCCGTGTGCGTCTGTTTTTTTGGGGATGGTTCCATGAACCAAGGTGCCTTCCACGAGACGCTGAACATGTGCCAGCTCTTCAAGGTGCCGGTCCTGTTTGTTCTGGAGAACAACGGTTACGCCATGGGGACTTCCATCGAGCGCTCCCACGCGAACCCGGACCTTGCCTCCCGCGTGGACTCCTACGCGATGAAGCACGAAAAGATTGATGGTCAGGACATCGTCAAGGTCCACGAGCGGGTTTCTGAGATCATCGCGGAGATGCGAGTCACGAGCGAGCCGTTTTTCCTGGAGTGCGAGACCTACCGGTATCACGGCCATGGGGCCGCCGATGGTCAGGTAACGCAGTCCACGTACCGGTCCAAGGACGAGGTCGAGAAGTGGAAAACGTCGCGCGACCCGCTGGCGATTGCTGAGCGGATTCTCCTGGAGCAGGAGGCGCTTTCAGATACCGACAAGGAGCGTATCTATCAGGAGGCCCACGCCGCTGCTCTGGCGGCGCTGAAGTTCGCAGACGACAGCCCGAATCCCGCGCCGGAAGATCTCCTCAAGGACGTTTACGCATAACAGAAAGGTGTAGAAGAGAACGAGGGAGGAGGGGACGAGGTTCGCAGGAACTTGAGGCAGGGTGACCGCCTCGTTCTGCTTCCCCGATCCCGCCTCCCTCCCCTCTGACAGGATATGGCAAATTTAACTTACTCCAAGGCGCTCACGCTTGCTCTCCGCGAAGAGCTGGATCACGACGAGACGGTCTTCATCGTGGGCGAAGAGGTCGGTCAGTATCTGGGCACGCTGCAGGTGACCAAGGGGTTCCTGGACGACTACGGCCCGAAGCGCATCATTGACACCCCGATCTCCGAAGTCGGTATCATCGGACTCGGGATCGGCGCGGCGATGGCGGGTCTGCGGCCCGTCTGCGAGATGATGCGGATGGATTTCGCGCTGCCCGCCTACGATCAGATCGCCCAGCACGCCGCCAAGATCCGCTACATGTTCGGCGGTCAGTTCAAGGTGCCGATGGTGATCCGTGGCCCCTCCGGAGTGGGGCGACAGCTCTCCGCCCAGCATTCGCAGTCGCTGGAGGTGCTGTTCGCGCATATTCCCGGCCTCAAGGTCGTGGTTCCCGCTACCCCCGCCGATGCCAAGGGGCTGATGAAGACCGCGATCCGCGACGATAACCCGGTCATCGTTCTCGAAGCGCTGAGAATGTACTTCGAGAAGCCCGAAGCGCTGGAGGCGATCCAGCCGGGTCTCTCCGAGGTGCCGGACGATCCGGATTTCACCGTCCCGCTGGGACAGGCCAATGTCCTGCGTGAAGGTAAGGATGTCACCCTCATCGCCTATTCGACCATGACGATCGCCTGCCTGCGAGCGGCGAACGAACTGGCAAAAGACGGTATCTCCGCCGAGGTGATTGACCTGCGCACCCTGCTGCCGCTCGATATGGCGACCCCACTTGCGTCCATCAAGAAGACGCACCGGGCCGTGGTGGTGCAGGAGCAGTGGGGGCTGTACGGCTGCGCCGCCGAAATCAGCGCGCAGATCTCCGAACGCGCTTTTTATGAACTCGATGCCCCTGTCCAGCGTGTCACGGGGGCGTTTGTCCCGATGCCCTACTCGAAGGCACTCGAATCTCTCACCTTCCCGCACGAGGCCGATATCGTCGCTGCGGCGAAGCGAACCCTTTACGGAAAATAATACATACCTATGGCTGAAGTGATCATGCCCAAGATGGGCGATGCGATGGACGAGGGGAAGATTGTCCAGTGGCTCAAGAAGGTCGGGGATTCGGTGAAGGCCGATGACGCGATCGTTGAGATCGAGACGGACAAAAGCAATGCAGAGGTTCCCGCCGACTCCGACGGCGTGATTCAGAGCCTTTCTTACGAGGCGGGCGAATCGGTCCCGGTCGGCACGGTGATCGCGGTCATCGGGAACGGCGTCCCCGCAGCCGTTACCTCCGCCCCCCCGGCTGCCGCGCCCGTCACTCCCCCACCTCCTGCCGCTGCTGCTCCGCCGCCTCCCGTAGCGAAATCGAATGGCAGCACTCCCGCAACGGAAACCGCTCCAAGGACCGCGACTGCCGCGCCGGTGGCGTCACCGGTCGCGGTGGCGACACCGGTCGCCTTTGCCGCGACGACCGCGACGGATTTCAAGTCGTACGACTCCTTTGTCGGGGCGTTTCCGGAGAACCTGGGCGGCTCCGCCTCCCTCATTGGCGCTCCCATTGTTCTCGGAGCGGCCGACACAGCCGCACCCAGCAGCACTGAGCGTGTCAAGGCAACCCCGGTTGCTCGCGCCATGGCCCAGGCGAACCAGGTAGACCTTGCCACGCTGCGTGGCACCGGCCCGGACGGCGCGGTCGGCAAAGCCGATGTCGAGGCTGCGCTTGCGGGCGGAAGTCCGGTCGCGCAGCCTGTTTCGGCGCCGCCGACCGGATTGCCTGTCGCCGCTCCCGTGTCTGCCCCGATCGTTCCCCCGCAGGCTGCCGCGATCGCTGAGGGCGACGAGGTGCAGGAGTACAACGCGATGCGTCGTACGATCGCGAAGCGACTCACCGAGAGCAAGCAGACCATTCCGCACTTCTATGTCACGGCAGAAATTGACATCGAAGCCATGTTCTCGCTGCGTGAACAGGTCAATGCCTCCGTCGCAGAGGGCGGAACTAAAGTATCGGTCAATGACTTCCTGGTCAAGGCGGTGGCGGTCGCTCTGGTTGAAAACCCCGTGGTGAACTCGCAGTTCCTGGACAACAAGCGCATTCTCAAGCGATCGGTGAACATCGGGATCGCGGTCTCGGTCGCCGATGGCTTGATCGTCCCCGTCGTCAAGGGCTGTGAGTCTAAGAGCATCCGGGCAATCGCGAAAGAAGCGCGCCCGCTGATCGAAAAGGCGCGCGACGGAAAGCTAAAACCGGAAGACTACACGGGTGGCACATTCACGATCTCGAACATGGGTTCACTGACGCCGGATGTCGAGAACTTCGCCGCGATCATCAACCCGGGGGAGGCGGCGATTCTCGCGGTCTCCTCAATTCGAACGGTTCCCGCTGTGGTGGGGGATGCCATCGTGCCGAGAAAGCGCATGAAGGTCACCTTGTGCGCGGACCACCGGGTCATGGACGGCGCGGCGGGCGCGCTGTTCCTGCAGTCCCTGAAGCGGGTCATCGAGAATCCGCTCCAGATCCTGGCGTAGGGGAGCGGAGACGCGATGCACAAAGCGCTTAGTAATCTTCCGGTTCTGGATACGGCGGGGCTGCGCCAGAAAACCGGGGCATGGGCATCCCTGCTCGCGGCGGGACCGGGCCTGAACCGAGTGGTGGTGGAGTGGAGTGTCAGCAAGGGGCCGAACTGCTTTGTATACCCCGCGGGGGATCGGGCGCAGGGTTTCGATGCCACGTCGGGCGTCGTCAGCACCCAGAGCGACGAGCGGTATGCCGACTTTCTGGAGTTTGACTTCGTCCCCCAGGTAGTCGCCACTCTGCGCTCGGAGAATGTCCCGGTCCAGGTGAATTGCGTGGACCTGCGGCCCATCCAGACGCAGCGGGCGCGCCGCCGCGTTCTGGAGGCTGCCGCTAAGGTCAAAACCGGCGACAGTCACGCCGGAGAAACGCTTGCCGGGCAGCAGGCGCGAGCAGAACCGCATCGCGGTTAGACCAGCGAAACCTCTATCAGGAAACGGCGGCCTGCCAGATCACTCTGGCAAGCCGCCGTTGCTTCGTTCAGGGGCGCACCGCTTCCAGGACGCGCCGGGCGATCGGCGCGGCGACGATCGCTCCGTAGCCGCCGTTTTCGACGATCACCGCGAAGGCGACTTTGGGTCGGTCGGCAGGGGCGAAGCCGATAAACCAGGCATGAGCGACCCGGTCATAACGGTCATTCTGCGCGGTCCCAGTCTTCCCGGCGACGGGGAAAGGCAGCGAGTCAAAGCGCCCCGCGGCGGTTCCAGTGCGGGTGACGCGTCCCATCATCTCGGCGAGCCGGACAGCATCGTTTCCGCTGAGGAGCCGAATCCCCTTTGAGGCAGCGGACGCTTTGCGGAATGTCGGGGTAACCCGCAGGCCGCCGTTCGCCACCATTTGAGCGACACTGGCCATCTCAAGCGGCGTTGCCAGCATCGGACCCTGACCATAGCCGAT
>JACMJB010000166.1 GCA_014380815.1 Armatimonadota bacterium | reverse complement strand
TTCCCCCGCCATCTCCTTGACCTGCCGCTTCGCCTTGGCGGTGGTCTTCGCCCATTCCTGGCCGCCCAGCTTGTTGACACTGGGCGTGCCGCCCTCCGACCCGATGTATTTCTGGACCCGGTCCACCTGATCCACCGGCACATACAGTTTGTCGCCGCCGTCGTACTGGATCAGCAGATACTCTTTTTCGACACCCTGAACCGTCATCTTGGTCAGGCCGCGATACATGCCGATCCCATGATGGATATGGACGACATAATCGCCCTCCTTCAAGTCCAGCAGCGAAGTGATCCGCATGCCATCGCGGAACTCGCGTTTGCGCCCTTTGAGCTTGTCCTGGGCACTCCCGAAGATCTCGGTATCGGTGAAGACGATCAGTCTGGCGTCGGGCAGGCGGAACCCGGCCCGCAGCACGCCATCCACAAGGGTGACCCCACCTTGGTTGGAAGCGGAAGCGGCCAGAAGCCCTAAGGGGACTTCGTGGATGCCGCGATCCTGGAGCAGAGTGCGGACGCGAGGGGCCTGTGCGGACACGATCACGACCCGCGCCCGGTTCTTGACATAAGTGACGATCGCATCCGCGAGGGCAGCGGGCTTCCCGGCAAAGCTCTCCGCAGGGGCCGCGCCCGACGCGTGAAAATCGGCGGCGGGCTGCAGAAATCCCAGCGAGCGAGCCAGCAGCGACAGAAACAGCGTCGGGCGATCCTTGGCAGCGGCTAGGATCGCCTCCTCGAAGGATTCGCAGATCGGATCGGTGACCGGCAGAATCTCGCCTCGTTCGGCACGACCTTCCAGATTTTTGGTGACGACCTCGATCTCGCGCTCGGTATGGGACTTCATCTGTGCGGGTTCATCGAGCACGACAAGGATCTCCCCGCCGTCGGTGGGGAGATAATCGAGGGCGCAGCCCGCATCAGGGTGCAAAAGCGGCAGATACCGCTCGATGCCCGCGAAATAGGCGGCCTGAGAAAGGCGGGTGATGTCGCCCTCCGCACTCTCGCGCAGCCGCTCGACCCGCTCTCGAACGATGGAATCCTCCACGCCCTGCGCAGCCTGCTTCTTCGCCATCTCGGCGAGTCGGCGGGCCAGCAGTTTGCGGGCGGACTCGCTGGCTTTCGCCATCGTCTCGCGGGTATAAGCGACTTCGTGGGCGGCAACCAGCGTGATGGATTCGATCTTGCCCGCACTCATCTGGGTCTCTCGGTCGAAGAGGCGGATTGTTTCCACGTCATCGCCGAACAAATCAATACGGACCGGTGTTTCGGCGTCACTGGGGAAGACATCCAGAATGTCGCCTCGGCGCGCGAACGAGCCAGGCAGATTTACCTGATCCTCGCGGCTGTAGCCAAACGCGGTCAGTCGCGCAGCGATCACCTCCAGGTTCAGCGTATCGCCTACAGAGATCGTGACGCGCCGGTTTTTGACCGCGGCGGGTGGCGGCGTCTTTTGCAGCAGGGCTGTTATCGGCGCGACCAGAGCGGTCACCGGCTCATGGTTGGCGAGCGCGGTCAGCACGGCAAGGCGACGCCCCGCGCGGCCCACATCCCGCCCACTCTCTTCGTCGTCGAGCAGCAGGGGCAGCGACGACGGCAGGACCCGCACCGCCGGTGCCGCCGCTTCCGGCAGAAAATCGCGCAGGTCAGCGGCAAGCCGAAGCGCCTGCTCCTCCGTGTAGGTCAGCACCAGCAGCATCGGCGGGCCGCCGCCAGCGGCACTTGGCGTCGTTTCTTCCCGAAGCCGCGCGAGCACCCAGCCCTTCGCGGCGACCGGCATTCCTTCGATCTGGGCAGACCGACGGCCCCGCCGCAGTGCATCCCGCACCAGCGCCAGGGTCTCCCATCCGTCCGCGAGCGGCAAAAGTGTTGAAAAAGTCATAGGCAGTAGTGAACACGCCGCTGGCATCTCCTCGACCTGCCCGGCGCCTTTTGTTTATACCCCGCCGAAGGAGGGGCGGCAAACAGAACAAATACCACGGAGAAGAAAATTCCCAGCCGCCTGAAGGAATTATCTACATAAGGATTGACTCGTGGCAAACCGATAGAAAAGGGGACCGGCGTCGCCGTTGCCTCCCTGCCGCCTCCCCATTGCTTTTAATGCTTTGAGGTATTGCCTGAAGGGCGAGATGGTTTCATCCTGTGACACGCAGTAACCGCGCAGACCCCATCGCCTTTTCCGCTCTTGTTCCCGGGGAAACGACTGCCGCCGCGGCGGCGGTCGCTGCCGCATCGTCCGCCGAAACCGACCCGTTTGTTGCCCCAGTTATCGCTGCGGTCTCCCCCTCCCTGACTGCCCCGCAGTTCGAGACGCTGTCTCGTCGGTCGCTTCAGCGGCTTGTGCGCGCCCTCCGCGCCACCTCCGTTTTGCTGGTCCTGCTGGGCCTCGGCGCGCTCTGGTCGCTTGTCGCGGCGGGGCGGGAACGTGCCGACAGCGCGGCGATCCTCAGCGCCGCTGCTTTGGTCAGTCGTTCGAACGATTCCCGCCTCCTGGCTGCCCGAATGACCGCACGGTCGGAGGGTGGAGATCGCTGGGGCGCGCGCTACCGCGAAGCCGCGTCCGCGTTTGTTCAGAGCCTGAAACAGCTCACCGCCGCTTCGGAGGGCGCCCCGGCGGCGCTATCCGCCTCCGGGGTGATCGCTTCGGGGTGGGCCTGCCTGTCACTGGAGAAACAGACACTCGCGCTGGCGGCATCCGGTCAGGGTGTGCCAGCCGTCGCCGCTCTTTCGAACGGTCGTTACGTGGGAATGACCGACGCGTTTAGCCGGGGGCTTTCGCAGCTTTCGGCCTCCCAGGGGCAGCGCCTCGCCCGAATTGACCTTTGGCAGAAGGTCGTGCTGATCGCGTGCCTGTCGCTGGCGGCAGCCGGAGGTTTGCTGACGGCGGCGATGGGACTTCCCGCCGCGAGACGGCTCGCTCTCTGGCGTAAAACTGTGAGCGCACGGCTTCAGGAGCGGGAAAAAGCGCAGGTGGTTCTGGAGGCGACACAGGTTCGCTTGCAAGCGGATCTGAGGGAGCAGGCGCAAGCCCTCGCGGAAGCGCGGCGCGAACTGGGAGAACAGATCCATCTCCGAAAGGGGAGCGATGCGGAGCGGCAGCTTCTGACGCAAGCGGTCCAGAGTGCGAACGACGTTATCATGATCACCCAGGCCGAGGAGGGCATGTCACCGCGAGTGGTGTACGTCAACCAGGCATTTGAGCGGATGACCGGATACGCAAGCAGCGAGATCGTCGGGAAATCTCCCCGAATGCTCCAGGGGGTGCTTACCGACAACCGGGTCCTTGCCTACTTGCGGGAGCGACGCGCGGCGCGCGAGCCGGCTCAGGCCGAGGTACTCAATTACCGACGCGACGGAACCACCTTCTGGGTGGAGCTGAATATCCGGCCAATCGTTGACGAGACGGGCTTTCAGACGCACTGGATCTCGATCCAGCGTGAGGTGACGGAGCGCAAACGGGCCGAGGAGCAGATCCGGTGGCAGGCCACCCATGATGCCCTGACCGGTCTCCCCAATCGCCTGCGGTATCAGGATCAGCTTGCGGAGGCTCTGGCGCTTTCTGACCAGCGGGGTTCGACCGTGGGAATCCTCTTTTTCGATCTGGACCGGTTTAAGCAGATCAACGACACGCTCGGTCACGGTGTCGGAGACAAGCTGCTGCAGGAGGTCGCCCGGCGGCTGGAGGGGCAGCTTCGCGCCGAAGATATGATCGCCCGGATTGGGGGCGACGAGTTCGCGATTCTGATCCCCTACGAGGAGATCGAGGACGCGCAGATCTGTACGTCCACCACTGCATCGGTGGCCCAGCGGCTGCTGGATGCCCTGGATGCGTCCTTTCTGATAGACGGTCATGAGATGTATGCGACAGCCAGTATCGGGATTAGCATCGCGCCGCAGGACGGGACCGACATCGAAACGCTGCTGAAGCGGGCCGATACGGCGATGTACCGCGCCAAGGATCAGGGGCGTGACAGCTACCGAGTCTACACAGAGACCATGGGGGCGCGCGCGCTCGACCGCCTGGTGCTGGAGACAAACCTGCGGCGCGCGCTGGACCGGGGCGAATTCTTCCTGCTGTACCAGCCGCAGATGGACCTGATAACCGGGCGAATGGTCGGGGCGGAGGCATTGATCCGCTGGGACAGCCCGCAGCTTGGCCTGATCTCGCCCCTGCAGTTTATCCAGATCGCGGAAGAGACCGGAATGATTATGGGGATTGGCGAGTGGGCGCTCCGCGAGGCCTGCCAGCAGGCCGTGCGCTGGGAACTCGATGGCGTGCCACTCCGGGTCTCGGTGAACCTTTCAGCCCATCAGTTTCAGCAGGGTGGGCTGGTTGACGCGGTCGCCGCCGCGCTGCGGGATACCGGCCTGCCCGCGAACTGCCTGGATCTGGAACTGACGGAAGGTACGCTGCTTCAGGAAAAAGAGGCGCTGATGATCCTGAACGCGCTGAAGAAGCTGGGGGTCCGCCTTTCCGTGGACGATTTTGGGACCGGATACTCGTCGTTCTCCTACCTGCGGACGTTCCCGTTCGATGTGCTGAAGATTGACCGCTCCTTTATCACGGATCTGGTCGAGGACCGCAAAAGCGAGATCGTGGTGCGAAACCTGGTCGGCATGGCGCACGGCATCGGTCTGGAGGTGGTCGCCGAGGGGGTAGAGACAGAACTTCAGCGGAACACCCTTGCCTCGATGGGCTGTGAGCGGTTTCAGGGGTATCTCTTCAGCCCGCCGACCACGGCGGCAGAGGTCCTGGCACTTGCCCGGCGCTCCACGCCCACGCCCCGGCGGGACAGGCGGTACCCGGTTCTCGCCACGGCAAAGAACGCCCCTGATCCCAATCGCTGACCACTGCCTGACCACTGCCTGACCGCTGCTTGACCGTCTCTGGCCACCGTGCTACAATCGGCGCGAGATGAGCACTGTTTCCAACGCCCCCGCCGATGGCTTCAAAATCGGACCGAATCAGACCCTGGTCTGCCTGGGCGACTCGATCACACAGAACAGCGTTGGGTACTGCCCGATGATTGCTGCTCTGATTGCCGCTTCCTACCCTGACCGAAATATCCGGGTCGTGAACGCCGGGATCGGCGGCAACAAAATCCCGGACCTTCTGGCCCGGCTGGATCGCGACGTGCTTTCGCACCGTCCAGACTGGGTGACTGTGAGCGTCGGGATCAATGATGTCTGGCACGGCCTGAACGATGGCGGCAAAAGCGGGGTTCCCCTGGGAACGTACCGCGAGGGCCTGGCGGAGTTGACGGACCGGCTGGTGGCCTCCGGCGCGAACGTGGTCCTGCTGCCGCCGACGGTGATCGGAGAGGACCTGTCGAGCGCGGGCAATGTCGCACTTCGGGATTACCGGGCCGCGGTGCATGCAATCGCCGCCTCGCGCGGACTGCTGATCGCCCCGACCGACACCGACCTGGACACGGCGCTGGTGGCAAATCTGCCGACCGTGGGCGGCGAGCCGGGCAAGACGCTGACCTCCGACGGGGTCCATTTGCGCCCCGCTGGGGATGCCGTGCTCGCGGCTGCGGTGCTGAAAACGCTGGGATTCTTCTCGGGAGGAGCCAGGTAAGATGGAGATCGGGCACCTAACACAGATCAAGCGCCGCTACACCACCGTGGACCGAGCAACGGACTACATCATCGCGGTCGGGTGGGATGCTCGCGCGCTGGACAAGGCCAAATGGTTCGAGGCCCATGTCACCGTCACCGACGAAAAGACGAACCGCGCGCTGAAACTGCCGCGCGAGCTTGCCACCTACCGGATCGGCGAGATCGAGCACACGTTCCGCGAATACGTCGCGCTGGATTTCGGGGGCGACCGGGAAGCGGCGATTGACCATCTGACGGACACGATCTATCGCCGCCTGCACCAGTTCATCGAGCGGGGGCATTAAGAGCGGGCGCTTGCGCTCAGAACCAGCCGATCCGCTTGAAATACAGCGCGAGCGCGGCGATAATGCCCAGCATCAGGGCAAGCGCACCGAAGTAGCCATAGCGCCACTCCAATTCGGGCATGTACTTGAAATTCATCCCATAGATCCCCGCCACCAGACTCGCGCTCATCAACATCGTGGAGAAGACCGTCAGTGTTTTGACGACCTGATTCAGGCGATTGTTGGTCTGGGCCATCACAGCGTCCATCACGCCGCCGACAATATCCCGGTGAAGGTCAATCTGCTCCAGAAGGCGCAGCGTATGGTCGTAGACATCCTGAAAATATGCGGTCGTTTCACCGGGAACCAGCGGCTCGCCGGTGCGGAGTAGCTCGTTCAGGATGTCCCGGAGCGGCGCGACAGTCTGACGAAGAAGCAGAAGCTTTTTCTTGAAGCGCAGTGCGGGTGCCAGCTCCAGCGGCTCCCGGGAGGACGCCGCCGCGGTCGCCGCGACGGAGACGGTATAGACCTGCGTTTCCAGGGTGTCAATTGCCTCGTCAATCTGGTCCATCACGGGGAACATCGCATCTACGATTGTGTCCAGAAGCGTGTGCAGCAGCAGCGCAGAGGTGCGTTGCGGCGCTCCCTGTCCGGGCGGAGACGGCAGGGTCGGCAGGGCATCCCAGCGGCGCCGGACCTCTTTGAGCGGGTCGCAGCCCCCTTCGTGGATCGTGATCAGGTAACGCGGCGCGAAGAAAACGTCTACCTCCTGCGTGGCATCGCCCCGGTCGTCGGAGGGGCTTTGTTCGCCGATCCACGCGCGCAGGGCAAGATACAGGTAGCCGTCGTAGGCATCGAGCTTGGGGCGCTGATTGCGCTGGCGGGCGTCCTCCAGGGCGAGCGGATGGAATTTGAACCGGGCCGCGATCGTGTCCCACTCGGTGTCGGTCGGGTCCGTCATATCTATCCAGAACAGCGCCTGCGGGTCGTCCAGCCACTCCCCAATCGAGTCAAGATCCGTATGGCGCTGGGACTTCTGTTCGCCCCGGCGTATATCAACAGTCAGCATTCGCGAATATCCTCAATACTTTAAGGTGTCGGAAACGGGAGAGTTTCGATTTGTCCGTACTTTTAAATATGGTATCCGGGCCGGAAAGCGCAAGGGGTGCGGCGGCGGACCCTGCGCCGGCCGCGATTGCGGCGTGGGAGCAGTTTGTGGCACGCCGCGATGCCCAGACCGCTCGAATGGCGCTGGGGGTCTGCGACGGCTGCGACGGCTGCGGGCTGCGCTGCATGGACGGGTTCACGGTCAGCCGCGCGGAGCGCGAAGCAGTGGAGGCTTATCTTGCTGCTCAGGCGCCTGAGGAGGTTCAGCGGGTCGCCGATCAGGAGAAGACGGTCCCCTGGCCGGGCGCGGAAGACACGGGCGCGACCGTCACCTTTTGCCGGTACCGAGACACCCAAAACCGCCGCTGCTCGATCTACCCCGTGCGGCCCACGGTGTGCCGCTTGTTTGGGCATACCCCCTGGCTGCCATGCCCCATCGAGGCGGTGCCCCAGGTGCCGGACGGCTCCCCGGAACTGTGGCGCGACTACCTGGCGTTCGAGCGGCGAACCTGGTCTGAGTGGGAACACGCCGAAGGGGACGCGGAGCTGACCCAGGAAATCCCATAATAATGCGTTTTTTGCCACTGCCTGGAAGGAGAACCTCAGGGCAGGGGTCAATAGTACGGGGAATTCTCCCTTCCGAGGGGGCTTGATGAAAAAATTCCACCCGTGCTATAATCGGCCTGGTTTGAGGCTGCCTGCGCAATATTCGTGAGACCAAGCTATACCGATACCCGGATTATTCCGACTTCACCCTCGCTGCTGCGTCAAAACCGAAACATTTTTTGTCCTTGCCTATTCTAACGGAACGAAGCAGCGCCTTCCGGCGCCGAAGACGGCGGGCAGGCGAGTCAGTCATACCCTTGTACTTAACTATTTTTGCAGCGACCCGGTCAGGCAGCGCGATCCTCCTCTTTCGCAACCAGCGCCACTGAAAACCCGGAGTCCGATTTTGCTGCACTCCCGCGCCCCGCGGCGGAAACAGCGGGAACCCGGTTTGTGAATTTTAATGATCTCAGAGACAACCATGCAACCAGAAGATAGGGATGGACATGCGACAAGGCGGTCGGCTCGCTCGTGGCTGTGGGGCCGCGGTGCAGACCGAACCGCCGACAGAGGTTGGGAAGTCGGGACCGCGTTATCGCAGTGTCGCGAACCTTCCGGGGAGGACAGTTCAGCTTTGAAGTTTGCGCTTATCAGTCACCGGCTGCGGCTCCAGGCCGCAGCTATCGCCGCCATCATCGCGGCGCTCTTTCTGCCCGGTGCGGCGGGTCTTGCGCCCGTTTATGCCCAGGCGACCCGTGCGGGGGCGGCTCCCCGCGTTCCGACCACCAAGTTTCCCGGCCTTGGTTCCACCCGTTTTCTGCCCCGCGGTATCACCCAGCGGTCTCTTGTTGGGGTGCGCGGCTTCGACAAGGACGCCGGTAAAACCCCTGGGGCTTCGCAGACCCGCGCCCAGCTTGGCGGCGAAAACGGCTTCGATGTGCCGGAAAAGGTCGTCAACGTAACACGCCAGAACGCCTCCGATGAGATCCACCCCTTCTGGTCCGCGGACGAGACCGCGCTCTATTTTGCGGGCAATGCCAGTTTCCAGGGAACCGGCGCCTCCGATGGCTACCAGCTTTACCGCGTCGCCTCGAACCCCTCCGGGGGGACTGTCCCCACAGCGACAATCCCGATCCGGCTAACCAATGAGGCAAATGCGGATTACCTGTTCCCTGTCTTGAGTACAGCCGGTAACCGGATCGCCTTCTCCCGGCGGCGCGTCTTCGCGGACGGCACCCGGTCACCGTACTCCCACCTCTACGTTGCCCTGAATCCGTCGAATCCGGTCGAGGGGGTACCTAGCTCTTTCATTCCGTCCATTCCCGATGGAAACAACCTGATCAGTCTGACCTACAACCCGGACGACCCGACCGCTGGTCCGCAGGAAGCGCGTGGAAACCGTAGGGCCATCATCGGCGGGCGTTTCTTTGTCGAGGTGGGCCGAGCCGCATTTACCGGAGCCTCGCGCCTCGTCTTTGCCGCGCGCCTGTCCGCCGTTGGCGGAGGCGGAACGCCAACCAATTTTCACCTGTTCTCAGTTGACTTGAATACGCTCGAGGTACGGCAGCTGACGGACGGTACCGCCGACGAGCAGAACCCCGCTGTCTCCCCCGACGGCAGATACATCGCGTTCGACTCGAACGCCACCCCTTCCGCGAATACGTACAGCGCGGGAACCCCCGCGATCTCCAACACCCCGCAGCAGCGCCGCAACATCTTCACGGTGGACAGCCAGGGTCAGAACGCGACGAATCCGATCACCCTGTTCAGTTTCAGCAATGCCAGCGGCAATGATTTCGATAACATCCAGCCTGCCTGGTCGCGACTGGACCGGAACAGCTTCTCGAACCCCGACGGCAGCAACTACTATCTCACGTATGCGTCCAACCGCAGGCTGAATACGACGACGAACACCTATGCCGCGTCGCCGACCTACGACGTCTTCTATAAAATCGCGACTGCCACCGCAACCGGGGCGGCGACACTTCTTGCGGAATCGGCCTCCAGCCTCGCGCTGCGGCTGGATACCGCCGACGACACCGGTGCCTTCAATGATGAATATCCCACCTTCCCACCGCTGCTGAACGCGCTGCGGATCGGGTTTCAATCCGACCGTGTCGGCGAACTCCGCAAGGCGAACTTCCCGACCGGCAGTCCCGGAGATACCGGCTTTGTGCAGACATCAGGCATCCACGACCTGTTTGTCGCAACGCTGATTGACCTGAACGCCCCGACCTTGCTGCGCTGGGACAGCGGCTCGGATACGGGTGAGATCGTCCATATCAACGCGGGCACCGCCTACGATTCCTCCCCGACAAGCGCGATCCGCAACCGGGATCAGGGTCTGACACCAGGCACGGAAGTTTTCTTCACGGTCCGCGCGGAAGATCTGGAATCCGGCATTGACTCGGTTTACATCCAGTTCAAGAACCCCAACTCCCGCTACCAGTCCCTCGCGCAAGGCGGCGGCGGTGTGGAACACAAAGAGTACGATCCTGGCATTGAGGACGCTCTGACCAGCGATGGGGATGACGAATCTCGTTTCGCCTTTATCAATTATGAGCCGGTTCCCACCGGCGGCTTCCGGCCCTTCCAATGGCAGGCGGGGCAGTCCTTCCTTCCGAACCCAAGCAATGTAGGACGGGAGTACGAAGCGGAAGCCATCAATGCGGGAAACCGTACCAGTTATCTGAACCACCGGCGGAACCGCCTGAATAGAACCGGCCCCCTGCCGATACCCGGCGAAGACGACATACCGGCGTTCAGCGGCGGCGCTTTCCTTGCCACCTATCCGACAATTGCGGCCCCCACCGGATCGCCAGGAGTCTGGCTGAAGCTGGAGCTGCTCCCGGATACCGATCAGCAGAAGCCGCTGCCCGGAGGGCCGGGCGGACGCCTGTATGGCGCCAGCTGGAAGGTTCCGGACGAGGCGTCCGACTGGTATATGGACGTAATCCTGTTTGACACCGCGGCGAACCCGTTCGCGCCTGGCCGCTCCAACTGGATCATCTACGACAACGTATGGGGCTTCTCCACCGCGGCTTCGCTCTCTCCGCAGGCAGTGGATGTTCTGGTAGTGATGGACTACGCCCTCGGGCAGAAGTTTTTCAAAGCCCGTTTCGGACAGCCAGGGGCGACCTTTGGACGAGGGACGAACAACCTGCCCAACATCCAGTACGGGGTCGAGTCGTACTACACGGACCCGGAATACTCGCGGTATCCCGACGGTCAGCCTGCTCCTTTCGCCCCTGGTTCCACGACAGTGCGACAATGGGACACACTTGGACCGTTTGGGCGCGACGAATTCACCTTGCCCAGCCCGACAGGTGCAAATGGCGGTGCCGGAATCGGTACCCCGAACCCACTGGGGGTGAACTCCTACATTGACTCGATCCTGGAATCGGACGCCACCCCGTTTGACGGTAGGACGCTTCCGTCGGTCGGGCGCTACTCGATGTGGCGTGTCCTGAGCCGTGGCCCGGTTCCGACAAATCTGCTGACAGACTATCTGCCGGTCCGATCCACCTCGCCGCCGGACCAGTTCCTGAATGCCCAGGGCACCGCTCTCGAAACGACCCCGCGTACCGTCCTGCAGGCAAACCGGATCGTGGTCTGGGCATCGCCTTTCACAGCGAACGTGTTCACGGGAGCGGGCAGTATCACCGATCAGCAGACCCAGGACAATCTGCGGAACTATGTCAACCAGGGAGGGCGCCTCTTCCTCTCCGGTCAGGACATCGCGTTCGCTCTGGCCGGAAACGGTCAGGCAAACACTTTCGTCGTCGAGACACTCAAAGCCGGGTTTATCAACGACTCCGCCGGGGGCGTGACAACCATCGCCGCGGTCGGCAACACCCCGATCAACGGGGAACCCTTTGGCACCGGGGCGCAACATGCCTATGTGATCCAGAACGGACAGGGCACTTCGCCCTACTCCCGCCTGGGGTCCGAGGCACTTGAGATCGCAACCGTGGAGCGGCTGCCGTTTGAGGATCTTCGGGGGGATGCCTCACCCGCCTCTTCCTCACGGGCTGGGCTGCCATTCTTTAATGGCTACCTGGATGTGATCACGCCGCTCGCTGGAGCGACCACGGAGTTCTCCCTGGGGGGTGGGGCAGGTATGGTGTCGTCCACCTCCGCGGGAGGCGGTAGAGTCGCGTTCGCCTCGTTCGGGTTCGAGGCTATCGGCAACGGATACTTCACTTACACCATCCCAAACAACACCACGCAGTTCGTCTCAAACCGCGGACGCCGCGCGGAGCTGATGCACAACATCGTCTGTGCCTTCCGCTCCGGCACCATCACCGGCCGCCTTCTGGACCAGAACGGCTCCCCCGTCAATGACGCCCTGGTTCGGGCGATTCGGGACGGTGCCGCCGAGAACCAGCCAGCGGCGGGAACAGGTTACTCGGATGGGAACGGTAACTGGACTATCCAGGGGCTGGAACCCGGTTTCTATCAGGTGATCGGCTACCGGGCCGGATTCTACACGCAGAAGAGCACCGGCGAGACACTTCACGGCGCCTCCCGTTCCAACGTCAACCTGGTTCTGAGAAAGGCGGGTCCGGGTGGCCTGACCGGCATCCAGAATCCCACCACCGGTCGTAACAGCGGTGGGGTCTTCCGCTCGGACAACGTCACCCCGATCCCGAACATCACGGTTCTTGCTTACCGCACCGATGCGGGGGTCGCGGGACCACGTCTGGTCGGCTACACCGCCAAGACCTCGGATGGCACGCTTTCGGTGGAAGGGGTCGTGCTGACACCGGGTCAGTACAGCTTCGGGACCCAGCTTCCCATCGGGGACTATGTGGTGATCGCGAACCCGTCGCAGATCGTGGACGGTAATGGGCAGCTGGTGGATAACCCGGATGTCAGCAACACGTTCACAAAGGACGTGCGGGTGACCACGGTCCCGCCACAGCCCGCAGTCACGCTTGGACCCGGCACCACCGTGGTCAACAACCTGGTGAATATCGGGGAAGGAGCGACCGCCCAGATTGACTTCCGCCTTGGCTCCTCGCCCCAGCCGGTCGCTGGCAAGGTTGTGGATACCGATGGACAGCCGGTTGCCGGGGTGACCGTCACGGGCGTCCTGCTCAACGCGACTCCGGCAGTGGTCGTGGTCCAGTCGGCGGCACCGACAAACGCCAGCGGTGACTACACTCTGGTAACGGTCGCCACGGCGCCCGCAACCCCAGTGGCGGACATCCCCGAGGGCACCTACATCCTGACCGGTACTCGTGCAGGGTACCAGCAGGTGACGCCGCCGACCGTGCAGATACAGGTCGGTGGAGCAGGCACGCTCACCGCGCCGAACATCGTGCTCCGGCAGCTTGCCCCGGGCCAGGTCTCCGGCCTGGTAACGGGCGGCTCGGCGGGCACGACCCCGATCACCGGGGCCGTGGTCACGCTGATCCCGGTGGTGAACGGTGCGCCGGTGGATGATCCCAACGGCAATCCGACCGCGACGACAACCGCGGTAGTCACCGAGGGGACCGGGGCCGCAGCCTACCGCTTCAACTACCGGTTCACCGCGGTTCCCGCCGGTCAGTACGTGGCAGTGGTGCGGTTCAATCCGGCAGGCAACGCGGCGGATGCGCTGGCGCTGGTTGGTACTCCCAACCCGTCCGCCATCTTCACCGTCACCGAGTCCACGGAAACGAGGAATATCAACTTCGTTCTAAGGTCACTCCAAACGTATCCGGCAGGGCTGCAGATGATCTCGCTGCCCAATGACTACTCCGGTGTGACGCCGTACCAGGTGTTCAACCTCGCCCCGGAGAACGACAACAACGAAGACGGCACGGTAGATCAGCCGGACGTGGATATCTTCAATATCTTCACGGTCGCGAACTACAAAGAGGATCAGACAGGATACGAACTGTTCGGTCAGCGATTCCTTGCCGACGCGACTTATAACGCAAATCTGCGGTTCCTGCAGGGGACCGGATACTTCGTCCGGTTCGGAAGGGATACAGGGATCGCGCTTGGAGGACGAGGCGAGGCTTCGAACACCTTCTCCAAGACACTGCCGGTGGCGGGCTGGTATATCCTTGGAAACCCGTTCGGGAGCGTTACCCAGTCCACGGTCCAGGCGACTCCGCTGAATCTGACCACGGACATCACGTTCTCCTACACCGCCAACGGCGTCACTCAAAACCAGGTGCTTCTGTCCCAGGCGGTCAGCGACGGCGTGGTCCAGCAGGTGGTGTTCGACTTCACCGGATCGAACAACGGTTCTCAGTACCGGCAGACGCAGTCCCTTCTGCCATTCTTCGGATACTGGTTCCGGTCCTACGTCCCGATGACGCTGCAGTTCAACTATCCGGCAGCCGGGCCGACGAGAGCGGCAGGTCAGACGGCGGCGGCGGGCAGCGGCAAGGTGACTGCGGCAATGGTCGCGGAGATGATGAAGGCCAGCAAGGCCCAGGCGGCCCTGAAAACGCGAAGCCAGGGTGGTCTGCACCGCTCCGTTTCCAGCAAGGGCCTCTCCGACTGGCGTCTGCAGATCGCCGCCCGCCAGGGTGATCTGGTGGACACCGATAACACGGTCGGGGTCGCGCCGGGGGCGAAGGACGGCTTCGATACCGGATTCGACACGGTCAAGCCTCCGATGATGAGCCAGGACAAGAGCCTGTACCTCACCATTGACGGAACCGACGAAAGGGGACGCTCGGCGAGCAGCTTCTCGGACAACATCCGAGCAAGCGGTGGCGGCAAAGCGAAGACGTGGGAGTTCACCGTTCAAACCACCAGCGAACAGGAGGTCACGCTCTACTGGCCCAACGTCAATCGGCTGCCCCGGAACCTGGATCCGGTGCTGGTGGACATACAGTCCGGCAAGCGAGTATCGCTCCGGAACGGTGCGTCTTCCTATCGGTACCAGCCGCAGGGACGCTCGGCTCAGCACTTCCGGATCGAGATCAACCCGGCGGCCTCTCGACCGCTTGCGCTGACCAATGTCAAGACAAGCCGGGTGCCGGGTCGGTCTCAGGGGGGCGCTGGGAACGGATACCGCTTCTCCTTCACCGCGACTCAGGAAGCGGATGTGACCGCCGAGGTACAGGACCCGCGCGGACGGACTGTTCGGCGAATGCAGACTCGCGCTCAGGCAAGCCGTGAATCGGCCTTCGTCTGGGACGGTCGCTCGGAGAATGGCGGGAATCTCGCGGCGGGGCCGTACTTCATTACCCTGACGGCAAGAGACGCCACCACCGGCGCTCTGGTACGCACCCGCGTCCCGATCATCACCGTGCGGTAACCAACACCCTGGGTCAAGACCCTCCCCCGCACTGCGGGGGAGGGTCTTGACCCGGGGAAAGTGAATAAGGATTTAATGCATTAACAGTGGTCTGGAAGCAGCACCGGACTTCGTTTGGGACTTTGCTCGGAAATTCGCGTGGAGGATGCGCTCGCAGTACGCTGCCGAAGAGGCTAGCGGGAAGCGACCTCACAACGATTGTGGATGGAGGAAAATCGCGTTGAGACAATGGGTGTTCGGAGGACATGGGCGGCGCATCAGTTGGTCGCTGGTGATGGCGCTTGTGCTTCCGCTTTTGGTATTCGGCCCGGCCCAGCAAAAAGCCGCTCGGGCACAGGTTTCACGGCTTCCCGCCGTCGCCGCTCTGGAGTTTGGAGTCCTTCCGACCGTAAGGACCAGCGGGATTCTGGGACGCCAGGCCACCGACGCCGTCGTGATCGAGATGACCCGTACGGGCCGCTTCGATGTGACGCCACGGCAGCAGCTGAATCAGCAGCTGTCAGACCTGGGGCTTACCCTGCCGCTGAACAACAACGGTATCCAGAAGCTCGGCAACGCCCTTGGTGTGGACCGCGTTCTTTCCGGTGACATCACCGATGTTTCCGTAAGCGGAAGCCCCAAGCGGGCCAAGGTCACGGTCTCCGTGCGCCTGACCGATGTTATCACCGGTGAACTGGCGAATGGCGCGATCGCCTCGGGCTTCTCGCCGCCCCCGCCCCCCGGTGCGGACACCGATGACGAGACGCTGATCAATCAGGCGCTGTCCGACGCCGCCTTCAACGCGGTCAAGACCATCAACAACTACACGCTTCCCACCGCGACGATCCTTCTAAGTGGAAACGAAGTGCGCCTGAACCGGGGCGAGCGCGATGGCCTGACCACCGGTCAGGAGATGATTGTCGTGCGCGGGTCGGAGCGGGTCGGCAAGATCAGCATCTCCAGCGTCGCGGCAACCGATTCCGTCGCAACGGTGATTGACCGCGGCAAGGGTATCCGGCCGGAAGATCAGGCAGTCGCGATCTTCAAGCTGCCCGGCTACAGCGTGGATTATGGGGGAACCATCCGCAGCGCCCCCGTAGCGAGCGTTGACACCTATACCCCTGCCCGAAAGCCCCGAAAGAGCATTGTCGGCACCGTGATCGCAATCGCGGCGGCGGTGCTTATCGCCAGCTTCTTGATCAGCAACAAGAGCAGCGTCAGTGGGCGGGCTGTCAACAACGTAACCGCAAGGGCGTACGTCGAAAACTCGGTGACCGCCTCCGCCGATCCGAGTGCGGGAAGGGTGGAGATCACCTGGTCTGACCGCTCCGGCATCCCGATCAACAACATCGTTGAATATCACGTCTATCGGAACAACCAGATCGTGGCTAAAGTCAGCCCTGGAGTCCGCATCTTTATTGACTCCCCGGATCTCCCGACGACGTTCACCTACCAGCAGATCGGATTCGCGGGTGGTGGCGGCACCAACTTCTCCGGTCAAAACTCCGGCACAACCACCACGACTAATACCGGAACGAACAACGGTGGAGGGAACGCCGGGGGTAACACGAACAACGTCGGCCCCAACCAGCCAACGGAGCTGGTCGACGTGATCGCGACAATCACCCCGCTGGCAGTAGGAACCCCGGTAACCTACAAAGTCACCACTCTATACCAGCAGATCCAGGCAGTTGACCCGAGCCAGAGCCAGGGCAACAATGGCGGTGGCGGCGGCGGTATTGGTGGTGGCGGCGGCGGTATTGGTGGCGGCGGCGGTGGTGTTGGCGGTGGTGGCGGTGGTGTTGGCGGCGGTGGCGGCGGTGGTGGCAACGTTGGTGGTGGCGGCGGCGGCGGCGGTGGTGGCAATGCGAACAATGGAACGGTCCTTCTGTACCGGGAATCCCCGCCGGATGATTCGTCGCTCAGCGGCGAGGCCACCCCGCTTTCGCGACCAGGGGTCGCTGTCGTCAGCGCGACCGGCGCGACCGGCGCGGCAGCCGAGGGTCAGATCCTCGGCGGGGTCAATGTGCAGATCGTCCCATCCCAGGGTGCGGATACGTACGTGGTCGAGTTTGCGACCAACCCCTCCTTCTCTAATAAGTTCGTGACGAGCGAATTCTTCGTTCCATACGCTGGCGGAGCCTCTCGTACCTTCAGGCTCAACGCGCAGCCTGGCTTCCCCAATGCCCGAACGAACGACACAATCTTCGTTCGAGTGGGCACGCGGCGACAGGCCGATAACCCGGGACCGAAGGCCATCGGTGTTCCGAATCCTGGCAGATACGTCTACAACAGCGAACCAGTGACCTTCCAGGTACTGGAGTCCCCACCGGCACCCGGCGGGTAACTCTGCCCGTTCGTTGCCTGAGACAGGCAGTATTCAGGGAGCGAGGAGCAGTCCCGCTCCCTGAATTGGTTCCGGCAGCCGGATCTCAGAGCGACTTGACTCCCAACCAGTGCGAACCAAAAAAGTGAGACGAAGAGATATGAACAAAAACCCTATGCAGCGCGTGGTCGCGGGGACGCTGAGTGCGGCTGCCGCGGTGTCGTGCCTGACACTAGCGACTGCCGCGGTGTCCGCGAAGCAGGCTTCCCCCCCCGGAAAGATGACCGTGATCATCCCGCGTGATGTTCTGGTCTTTCCGGCGACCATCAATACCGGCGCGGCAGCGGTGGCGGGCGACACGACTACGACTGCCCCGCAGCTCACGGTGGCCCAGAAGCAGGCACAAGACATCGTGACCAATGCATTCCGGGAACACTTGTCGCGCGCGGACATTGGGGTGGTGGTCTATAACAAACGGCTTCCCAGCGTCCAGCGTGCGGTCTCCGAGGGCCTGAAGGCGGAGGATGCCGCCGCGGGTCCCGGCGATGACACCCGAAAGGCGCTGCGCTTCGCCCAGATCGTGGGGGCCGCCGAGTATCTGACCATTGATGTCACCAACTACAAATACGACTCCGCGAGCCGCACCGCCTCGTTCAACGTGAATGTCTTCCGTAACTCCGTGGAAGATGAGGGCGCACCGCTCGCCACTGTCGCGAAGCCCGCCACCGGGGCGGCTCCTGCGGACGTTGCGGTTCCCCGGCAGGAAGGCTCCGCGCTCGCTCGCGCGTCCGCGCAGGTTGCCGAGGAGACCTTCCAGGATCTTTATCCGCAGGTCGCCCAGCTTCAGGCGGCAAAAACGACGAAGAACGAAAAGAAAAAGTAGACCATATGGAGGCCGGGTGATCCCGTCCTCTGCGTCTTCTGCGTCGCCTCATCGTGGGAGCGCCCTCTGTTACCGCTCCTGCGATGGTTTTCTCGCACGACCCCGATCAATCTGACGTGAACCACCCCGTTTCTCACCGCCGCAGTCCCCGCCGTCGCGACACTTTGCCGGTCGCGGTCCCCGCCCCCTCGCTCCGGCTTCGCCCTGCTGTCGCGGTCGTCGGCAGCCTCGCCGTGGGCGGCACTTTGCTTGCGCCGGTGGTTTCCGCTGCCGGGGTGGCGACGATCCAGATCACCGCGGAGCGCACCCTGCTGCGCGCCGATGGACGCAGCACGACCGCGCTACGCGCCCAGGTCCGCGATGAGAACGGTGTCCTGGTCCCGGACGGCACCCGAGTCCGTTTTTCCGCGACAGCGGGCCGCCTGGAAAATACGGTCGTTGAGACGCAGGCAGGGATTGCCAGCGTCTTCCTGACCGCCGCCGATCTCGCTGGCACCGCGGTCGTCACGGTGAACCTGGAATCTGGGCTGCAGGCGGCTCCCGCAAATATCACCATCCGCTTCAGCGTCGATGCCGAGACCTCTGAAACCGGTACGAACTGGGTTCGAGTTGACGGCGCGTATGTCGGCTACATCTCCGATTACCAGACGATTCAGGCCAATGGCAGGCGCGGAAAATCTCCCGCGAAGATCACCTATCGCTCCTTCACCGTGACCGCAGATTCGCTGCAGCTCGATGTCAAAAGTAACCTGCTCCGCGCCCAGGGGAATGTCACCGTTCGGGAGGGTGGGGGCGAAGCGCTGACGTTCAATGCGCTTCGCTATGATCTCCTGCAGGGGACCGGGGTTGCGGAACGCCTTGATGAGGGGCGTTCGCTCGCTGTCGAGCTCAGCCTGCTGGGCGGGGAGATGGTGGTCACGCCGCCGCTGGAGAACGCGCCGCCTCTGGTGCGGGATACCTGGCAGCTCAAAGACCTTTCCGATGGGAACGTCGCGATCGTCGCCCGGTCCCTCTCGCTGAACCCCGGCAGCCAGATACGGTTCGCTCGCGCGACCTTCTACCTCAATGGCGAGAAGACGCTGTCCGTGCCGAACCATGTCATGGAACTGCAGCAGGGGCAATTGTTCCGCGAGCAGATCATCGGGCTGGGTCCGACGGGCGTCTCCGTGGACCTGCCGCTTTATTACGATGTGCGGCCCCAGGGGATCGGGACGCTGCATGTGCGGCGCGGGGCGCAGGTAGGGTCCTCCGCTTACTCGGTCCGTCCCGGCTGGCGGGCCGACCTGGATCAGTCGTACTCGGGGAGAAACGGGGCTGAGGGCACAGTCGAGGTCAATAATCTCGCACAAGGGGACTGGGGCCTGCGTCTGCGCCACGCGCAGCGCCTTGGCAGCGACACTCGCGGCAGTCTTTTTGTTGATTTCCCCAATAACCGTGATCTCTTTCTCACCAGTCAGGCCTCGCGCAGCTTTAAGTCCTTTACCCTGAATGCCGTCGGTTACGCCTCCCGGTCCCCCGGCTACGACAATCTGTTCACCGGAGAGCGTGTCGGGGCGGGGGGAATCCTGCGGGGACAGCTCTACGTGCAGACGAACCCACGCCCGTTTCTGCGGGAACGGCGGCTGAGCTACACGCTGAGCGCGGGCACCAGCCGCCAGAACTTCTACGGGTTTTCGTCGGACCGACAGGGAGTTCTGGTCAACAACAACGCTAACCTGCGCCTGAACACCGCCCCGATAGCCCTTGCGCCCAGTGTCAGCCTGACCCAATCTCTCTCGGTGGGGCAGGCGTTCATCAGCGGCAGCGCCGTGGATCGCAGGGTATATACCGGTCAGGGCAGCGGCATGACGCTTCTGGGAAGCACTGCGGTCAACCGCACCTTCGGACGGCTCGGCGCTGGCTCTCTGACATACGATTATGCCCAGACACCGCTCGGACTGGGTTTCAGCAACGGACTCGGCACCGCGATCGGCAAGCACCGAGCGGGCGTGAACCTGTCGCTTGGCGACGAGGCCAAGCTCAGCCTCTCGGTGAATGCCTCACAGGGACTGGATGTTCCGAACACGACGGTCTTCAGCAACGTCCTGTTCGGTCTTGGAGGGCCATGGCGGGGGCGATTCACCTTCACGGCAACGCGCTACGGTGGCTTTGGCTACCGCGACTCGGAATTTGCGCTGGTGCGCCGAATCGCCGGGCGCGACGTGGCGCTATATTATTCCACCACTGCACGCCGTGTTCGACTCGACTTCGCCGGAGTCCGTTTCTAGCCGTTTCGCCGCTGCCCGGGGTTTGGTCGGTCAGGGGGGCGGGTATATCCCGCAAGGAACCCTGAAGGCCTGGCTCCGCCAGCAGACCTCCCTTGTTCACACTCACACCCCACCTGGGTGGTTACAGGAAAACGATCATGTCCGATGACACCCGCGCTGGAACGCCGATCGTTCCCCAGGGTACCGATAGCATCCGAAACGAGCCGATTCCCGACGAAACAGGCGCGGACCGAAGCCTGCTGAACCACATGATCCGCCGCCCCGTCGAAGCGGACTTCGAGGAGGTATTGACCCCCGAAGGAAACTCCGGTGACATCGCAGGCTCGGATGTCATCCGCAGTTCCGGCCCCTCCAATGACTCTCTTGGCGGAACGGGGTAACCCGTTTGTGTGTTCTGCCCGGGAGGGAAGACAGAGGGCAGGCATCGCAGCCTGCCCTTCATCGTGGCGGACGAACGACAGATACAACGCAGGCAGCGCACTGACCCTACTTTGATCGCACGATAGCGGAGACACTGATGAGCGAAACGACGGATTCTACCAGCGCCACCCACCCCGATGCCGAAGGGGAGGATTATGGGATTATCGTCCACTGTCACCTGCGATGGGATTTCGTCTGGCAGCGTCCTCAGCATCTGATGAACCGTCTGTCGAAGCATCACCCGATTCTGTTTCTGGAAGATCCGGCGCCCCTTCCCGGTGATACGGACAGTGACCACCAGCCCCGCCTGCAGCTGACTCATGTCAGTGAGACCCTCACGGTCGCGAGGCCGCTGCTGCTCCCGCATGTCGGCGATCCCGTCCAGGACGCGGAAACGGATAAATTGAATGCCCCTGCCTGGCGTCGGCTTCTGGACACGCTGGTGCATCAGCTGCAGCAGAAAGATCCGGGGCACTGGGGGCGTATTGTTCACTGGATCTACTCGCCGATGGCGGCTCCCTCACGCAATCTGTACAACCCGGTCGCGGTGGTCTATGACTGCATGGACGAACTGGCGAACTTCAAAGGTGCACCGGAGGGTCTGAAACAGAAGGAATCCGACCTGATGGCCGCTGCCGACGTTATCTTTACCGGCGGTCCCTCCATGTATGCCGCGCGAAAAGACCTCTATCCCGACAAGGTCTATCAGTTCAATTCCGGCGTGGATGTCGAGCATTTTCGCAAGGCGCTGGACCCCGCGACAACGGCTCCCGACGATGCCGCGAACCTGTCGCATCCGGTGCTGCTCTACTACGGCGTGATTGACGAGCGCATGGGCTGGGAAAATCTCGCCGCGGTGTGCGATGCCCACCCGGAGTGGAGCGTCTTGATGGTCGGACCACTCGCCAAAATCACTGAGGAGGATCTGTTGCGCCGCCCGAACCTCCACTACACCGGTCAGCGCGGCTATGAGGACCTGCCACGCTATCTGAAAGCCGCCGATGTCACTCTGGTGCCCTTCGCGCTGTCGGATGCCACGCGCTATCTGTCGCCGACCAAGACCCTGGAGTATTACGCCGCCCGCCGTCCGGTGGTCTCAACGCCGATCCAGGACATCGTGGACAATTATGCCGATGCCGCACGGATCGCCCACACGCCCGGTGAGTTCGTTCTAGCCTGCGAGGCCGCGCTTGCGGAAGATAATACCGCGCGTCTGGCGGCGGGGGAGCGTCACGCCGAGGCGCAGACCTGGGATAACATCGTCGCCCGAATGCACGAGATTCTGGATGCCGCGGTGGCGAACAAGGGGCGTATAGCAGTTTCAGAGGCCACCTCTCATGGCAACTCGCCGGAGCTGGGAGGCGCGGCGATGGCGACCGGGCAGGTGCGCTGGTACAGCGGGTCTCGCGGGGCCGGAGTCGTGGATATGGAGGGCGGCGAAGAGGTGCTCGGCTTCCTGCCCGGCGAGGCGCAAAATGACCTCGGCGGCGTGCGCGAGGGGGACTCCATCGCGGTCGGCGCAGCGATCCCATCGTCGGCGACCCCGGCGGGGCCGTCGCACATCGGCAGAAACGAGAGCAGTGCGAACCTGTTCCCCATGGGACTGGACAAGATCCTGAAGGGCGAAGACAAGGAATAGGGATGGGCCTGCCGCTTCCCGTCCTGAAAGGTCAGGAATCCCTACGCCCCGCTCCGCGCGTGCTATAATCAAGGCATGATTTCCCCGACCGGCACGCCCGCGCCGCAGGTACGCCTGATGCATTTCGCCGATGCCCATCTGGGTGTCGAGACGTACGGAAAGTTCAACCCGGAAACCGGCCTCAACACGCGGCTGGAAGATTTCACACTCGCGCTGAACCAAGCGGTGGACCGGGCGCTTGAGCAGCAGGTAGACCTTGCGATCTTCGCCGGAGATGCCTACAAAGCACGCGATCCGAACCAGACCCATCAGCGTGCATTCGCCGGATGCCTCAAGCGGCTGACCGATGCCGGGGTTCCCGTCGTGCTGCTGATCGGGAACCATGATATTCCGAATACGCGCGGACGTGCCCATGCGCTGGAGATCTATGGCCTTCTTGGCGGCGCGGGGGTCACGATCCTCTCTCAGCCGGAAGTGCGGACAATTGGAACGCGCCGAGGCGATGTTCTGGTGGCGGGGATGCCGTATCTGACGCGGTCGCGGGTGCTGGCCCAGGACGAGACGCGCAACAAGACGGTTGAGGAGGTAGCCCACCTGATCCGCGAGCGCTATATCCACTACATCGCGGATCTTGCGAAGGCCTGCGCGGCGCAGCCGGACTGCCTGGCGATTCTGACCGGACACTTCACCATTGACGATGCACGGGTCGGAGTTCAGGGCTTCTTGATGAACCCAAACGAGCCAAAGGTGCCGGTCGCCGAGGTCGCGCTGCCCGCGTTCGATTACGTGGCAATGGGGCATGTCCACAAGTTCCAGGATCTGCACAAAGGCAAGCAGCCCCCGGCGATCTATAGCGGCTCGATTGACCGGATTGATTTTGGCGAGCGCGCCGAAAGCAAGGGCTTCGTGGTGGCCAAAATCACGAAGGGGTTTGCGGAACCGGTCCATATGCCTCTGAAGACACGGCCCTTCCTGGCGATCGAGGCCGACGCGGGCGATTCTGACGACCCAACCAAAGCGATCGTGGAGGAGATCAACCGCCATCCGATGGGGGGAGCGATTGTCAAGGTGTCCTACAAGGTGCCCGCCGATAAGGCCGCACTGGTGCGGACCGACGAAGTGCGCAAAGCCCTCGCGCCCGCGCATCTTGTTGTCGCGCTGCAGCGCGAGATGCCCGCCGGTGATGCCCTGGTCCGCTCGCAGGTCCTCGCAAAAGCGCTGTCGCCGGAGGAGGCGCTGGGCGTCTATCTCGACAATCAGCCGCGCCTGAAGCCGCGCAAGGACGACCTGATGCACGCTGCCCGCCCCCTGTTCGATCTGATGGAGCAGGAGGAGGTGCTGAGATGAGCCATATTCACCCGTCGGAGGAGTGCTCCAACCGCCACCAAGGGCAGAGGGGTTGAACCGATGATCCCCGTTCGCCTCCAGCTTAAAAACTTCATGAGCTACGGGACCGGTGTCCCGCCCCTGGAGCTTGCGGGTGTCCGCCTGGCCTGTCTTTCCGGCGATAATGGCAACGGAAAGACCGCGCTGCTCGATGCGATGACCTGGGCGCTGTTTGGGGAGACACGGGCATCGTCGGAAGACGACATCGTGCGCCTGGGGGCCGATGACTGCGCGGTTCTGCTCGACTTCATTGTCGGCGGGGACAAATACCGGGTCAAGCGTCAACGCGGCAAGCGTGGTGGCGCGGTCTGGGAGCTACAAATCTGGCAGGAGGACGGTTCGCTGCGCTCCCTGTCCGGCACCAACGCCCGCGAGACCAAGAGCAAGATCGAGCATCTACTGCGGATGGACTACCGGACCTTTCTCGCATCGGGGTATCTTGCTCAGGGCCGCGCGGACGAGTTTGCCCGCGCGACGGTTACCGATCGCAAGAAGGTCCTCGCCGATATCCTGGACCTGTCACGCTATGAACGCCTCGAAGAGCTTGCCAAGGAGAAGCGCAAGGAGGCGGAGGACCGTGAACTCGATGCGGAGCGGACGCTTCGCACGATCGAGGCGGAACTCGAAAACGAAGACCGATACTATCTCGCCCTGGAGGCTGCCCAGAAGAAACTGACCGAGATCCACGCGGAAACGGAGAACCTGCGCGCGCAGTATGAAAAGTTTCTGGCGCAGATCGAGCGCATGGAGTCCGATGAGCAGAAGGCCGCCGACCTGGAGGAGCGCATCCGCGAAGTCCTCGATGAGATGGAACGGAACCGGCGCAGCATCATCGAACTGGAAAAGCGGATCGCGGTCGCCACTCTGATGACCGACCGCCGGGCGGAGATCGAGGCGGCGCACAGCCGGTTCGTGTCGCTTGGTGGCAGGATCAAGGAACTGACGCCGCAGTACGAGGAGGCGGTCGCCCTGGAGCGCGAGGCGCGCGGCCTGGAGACCGAGATCCGCGAAGAACAGGTTCGTCTGGACCGGGAACGATACCGGCTTCAGTGCGACGTAGAGACGCTGGAGGGTGAGGCGAAGGAACTGGGCCGCTACGATGCTGAGGTAATCCGCATCGAGAAGCAGGTCGCCGAGATCGGGAATGCGGAAGCGCGGCGCACCGATGCGGAGGAGAAGCGGAGTGCGGCTGACGAGCGCGTGGTCGCCCTGAAGGCCGAGTACGGTGCGCTGAAGGCCCAGGCCGAGGCCGTTTTGAAGCGGCAGAACGCCCTTGCAGAATCGGATGCCTCCCTTTGCGATTACTGTGGTCAGCCACTGCCGCCCGCCGAACGCGCCCGCGCGATCGCGGAGGCTCAGACGGAGCACGAGCGCCTTGACGCGCTTCAGGACAAGATCACCGCCGGGGGGCGCGACGCCAAGCGATTATCGGACCAGTTCCGCGCCGATGCCGAAAAGTCGCAGGGCGATCTGCGGGCCATCGCGCGGCTGGAAGCGCAAAAAGCGCAGGCATCGCAGGAACAGCTTCGTCTGATCGAGCGCACGAAGATGCTGCCCGACCTGAAACGCCGTCTGGACCGGTTTGCGCGTCAGCTTTCCGAACGGGATTTTGCCCACGCTCCGCAGGAGCGTCTTGTCCAGGTCTCTGCCCGACTCGAGAAGCTGGAGCGAGTAGCGCAGCAGTTGACGGATGCTCGCTCCGAGCAGGAGACGCTGCGCGAGACCGAGAAAAACCTGTTGCTTTTGCAGCAGGCCGCCGAACTGCTGGAGACTGAACCCCTGCGCGTGACCGAGCTTCATACTCTGGTGGCAAAGCGCGAGGGCCAGATGGAAAAGGCACAACGGCAGATCGCGGACATCCGTGCCCGCACCGCCGCGCTGCCTGCCCTGAGGGGCGATCAGGTCACGGTCTCGACCCAGCTTTCCCAGGCTCAGGCAGCGGCGCGGGAGGCTGAGCGTCAGGCGGGACAGTTCGCGGGCAAACTGGAGAACTGCGTCCGTCTGAAGGAGGAGCGCATCCGCTGGCTGGAAGCGCGCCTCGCCGCCGCCAAAGAAAAGGACCAGTACAAAGAGCTGGTCGGGGCATTCGGCAAGAAGGGGGTCCAGGCGCTCATCATCGAGAACGCATTGCCGGAGATCGAGGAACAGGCCAATAGCCTCCTGGCAAAGATGACCGACGGCGCCATGCATATCCGCCTGGTCACGCAGCGCGAGGCGAAAAGCAAGACCGCCTCCGGACCCATCGAAACGCTGGACATTGTGATTAGCGACGACCTTGGCACACGCCCTTATGAGATGTACAGTGGCGGCGAGGCGTTCCGCATCAACTTTGCCCTTCGGGTCGCGCTGAGCAAGCTGCTGGCCCGGCGGGCGGGTGCCCCGCTGCAGACTCTGATCCTTGACGAGGGCTTCGGAACCCAGGATCCACGCGGTCGAGAGGCCATCGTGGATGCCATCCAGACGATCTCCGAGGACTTCGCCCTGATACTGGTCATCACGCACATTGATGAACTGAAAGAAAGCTTCCAGACGCGTATCGAGGTCACGAAGGGACAAAACGGTTCGACGTTCACCGTTTCGTAGTGGGATGGCGGGCAGGAATCCGCAAACCGGCAAACCTGCCGCATAATAGAGGCTGGGGAGCACGGCTGCCCGCCCTGTGAATCGGACGACCCCTCGCCAGAAAGGATGACCGCGCCTTGCCGCAACTTGCAATCATCTCCAAAGAACGGGACGCAGCGCTCGCCTCGGTCGCGAGGGACGCGATCCAGCACGGGGTCTATGAAACCGCGCTGGAAAATACGCGCCAGATCGGAAGCGGCACCATGCGGGACAGCACGTTCCTGTCGCTGGTGCGCGATGCCCTTTCACGCGGACTGTACGAGGAAGCGCTTCGTGCCGCGGCGATGATGGGGGACGGCAAGTCTCGTCTGAGAGCGTTGCGGGAGATCAGCGATCAGGCAAAACGCTTCGGGCATTTCGAAAAGGCGAGCGAGGCCGCGCTTCTGATGACGGGGGCGCCTGCCCCCCAGGTCCGCGCCGAGGAAATGCGGGACCACCCCGCGATCTCGGTGGAGGCAAAACCGCTGCCGCGTGGTTTTGTCAGCAGCCGACTGCCGTTTGTGATCGGGGCCTGCGGACTCACAGCGGGGCTGTGGGTGACGGGCATCGTGCTGCACGGCCAGGATACCCGCGAATGGCTGACGACGCAGATTGATGGCTTTGCGGGGACCGCGTTCGTGATGACGGTCAGCTCCCTGGGGGCAGTGATGTATGAGTGGTGGGATAGGCGTCGGCGTTGAAGATCCTGATCGTCGGGGCGGGCGTGGCGGGCCTGGTCTGCGGGCGGACGCTGCTGCGGGCGGGCCATGAGGTGGCCATTTTCGAGGCATCGGACGCGGTCGGTGGGCGGGTGCGCTCCGATGTCGTGGACGGCTTCACGCTGGATCGGGGATTCCAGGTGCTGTTCACGGCCTACCCGGCGGCAAAGCGACAGCTCGACTACCCGCGCCTGGACCTGAGAAGTTTCGAGCCGGGCGCATTGATCGCGCAGGCCGCGCGACGAGCGATCCTTTCCGATCCACTGCGCGACCCCGGCGCGTTCTTCCCCGCCGTGCTGACGGACATCGTGCCGCTGGTGGACAAACTCCGCACCGCGATCCTGACCCGCGAACTGATCGGAACATCGGTGGAGGCGATCATGGCAGGCCGTGATGAGACCACCGAGGCGTTTCTGCGTCGAAAGGGCTTTTCGGAACGGTATCTGGACAACTTTATCCGCCCGTTCTTCGGAGGTGTCTTTCTGGACAGCCGCCTGCAGACCAGTGCCAAGGCTTTTCAGTTCGACTGGAAGATGCTGTCCGAGGGGGAAACCGTCGTTCCGGCGCGGGGTATCGGGCAGATCTCCGAGCAGCTTGGCGAGGAGCTGATGGCGGCGGGCAGCATCTATCTGAACCACCCGGTCACCGCGCTGAAGCGTGATGGAGCAGGCCGTGTAACCGGGGTCCTGATCGGTGGGGTCGAAGCGAAGATCGCGGATGCCGTGGTGGTGGCGACCGCCGCGCCGGAGGCAGGACGCTTGACGGGGCAGTCGGTGCCTATCGGTCAGGTCGGAACGCTCTGTCTGTTTTTCGCAGGAGACGCGCCCGTATTCGCAGGCCGCAAGGTCGCACTCCACGCCAATCAGGACGCCTTCGTGAATAACGCCGCCCAGCTCACGAATGTCGCCCCGACCCTTGCTCCCGCCGGGCGGCACCTGCTGTCCGCGTCCGTTCTGGGTGTCCCGGATGGCGACAATACCACGCTGTTTGATCGCGCCCGGTCGGATCTTCGGCGAATGTTCGCCGGGGACCGTCAGGCGCTCTCCGCGCTGCAGACCTACCGTCCCCTTGCGCTCTACCGGATCCCGTACGGGCAGTTTGCCCAGCCGCCCGGTATCTATCCGACACTCCCAGGGAACCGGACCACGATGCCGGGTCTGTATCTTGCCGGAGAGTTCACCGCTGCCAGCAGCTTGAATGCCGCGATGCGCAGCGGTGAAAAATGCGCGGCGGCGATTCTCGCATCCGCAGACTGAGGGCTGACTGTCTCACGTCCTCCCTGCCTGACCGCGAGAGGAGCGGGATACCGCTTCTGCCGCTTCCCCAAAGCGTTTGTGCGTGGAGTACCGGTGCAGGCCCATCTGGTGCGGCGACGCTTCCGCCATCCCCGGATCTTCGGTCAGGCCAAGTCGGTACCCCGCCGATGCACCGGCAAGGGCGACCCGCCGATCCCACTTCCCCGATGGGTAGGTAAGGAACTGCGGGGGGGCGCCCATTTCCCGCGTCATTATCTGGCGGGAAACAGTCATCTCGCGGGCCAGGGCAGCATCACCGAGGAGGCGCAGGTCCGGCGGGTGGGTATGGGTCTGGCTGACGATCTGCGCTCCGCCCCGCGCCATCGTCCGCAGCTCGTCCCAGCCGCAGTGGGCTTTACCCGTTTTGACGCCGACGTATCGGGTATGGGCCGAAACCGCGAAGGACCATCCGTGCCGGGCAAGCTTCGGAAAGGCATGGTCGTAAATGCCCTGCGTATTATCGTCGAAGCACAGTACGACCGCTCCGGGTGGGGGAAGGGGCGAACCGACTGCCAGGTAGCGATACAGCGCCTCCAGGGAGATCGGCACCGCGCCCGCGCGGGCGAGACGCGCAAGCTGAGCATCGAATTCGCGAACCGTGGTATCGAACCAGACCAGCTTGTCCGAGGGAACAATGTCATGCCAGACAAGCAGGGTCACGCCATGGCGGCGTCCGTGCGCGCGGGCGGCGGGGGCGACCGACGGCAGAGGGGGAGAGAGAAGCATCGTGGCTGCCTTGCTGCCTTACGACGAGCCACCGTCGGCGTCGTAAGCCGTGACCATATCCAGCGTCCATTTCTGGTTCGAGGCGGGTGTCGGCAGGTTAGTATCCATGATGAAGACCGTGGACGACTGGGCCGGCCAATTGACGGTCGCGCGAAGGGTCCGGTCCTTGAGTCGGCGTCCGTCCGGGTAGTAGATACGGACCAGGAACCCGACCCGGCCCACGACCGCTTTGTTGGGTGAGGGATTTCGGGCGCGGCCTGTCAGGATACCGTCCGCTCCCCAGGCCCCATCCGTCAGACGGATCCCCTTGAGGTCCGTCTCCGGGATACCCGGCGCGTAGCGGTCGTTCTTGAACGAGGGGGTCCATCGCCCCGCATCATCCTTGATCTCGACCATGCCGGTAATGTTGTTGCGGCGTGTGTCGAACTGCCCGATGCGCTCGTAGTCCCACTGATTCGCTAGCTTCCAGATGCCGAAGCCCAGCATAGTGACGACCAGAGCGCCCACGATCCAGGCAAAGACCCGGATGTTCAAGCCGCGACCGCCGTTTCCGCCGTTTCCGGTGCCCCGGGGGACCCATCCCCATCGGCTCCATCCCCCGTGGTGGCGACAAAGGGCAGAGCCGCGACTGTTGCCGCACTCCCTGCGATGGTGACTGCTGTTCCGGGAGTCAGGAACTCGTGGCGCAGATAGCCAAGCGCGATCGGGGTGCCAAGCGTCGGCGAGAAAGCCGCCGAGGTGATGCGTCCGACCTCGCGGCCTTCGGCCTCCACGGGCACCTCGGCGGAGGGCAAAACGGCATCTGGCATCAGCACAAACCCTGTCAGAGCGCGATTGGTGTGACCCCGTGAATCAATGCGGGCGACGATCTCCTGACCGATATAGCAGCCCTTCCGGTAGTTAATTGCCCGGTTCCGCTGGCCGGTTTCCGGGGCGAGGACCCGGCTATCCATATCAAACCCGAAGCGCGGAATGCCCGCCTCGATCCGCAGACTCTCCAGCAGGCTTTCGGACAAAATGGAGGCGTTCGCCGCGGCGAGAGCGCCTACCAGCGATTCCCGGTCGCTGCAATCGAGGTAGACATCGAACGTCGGCACCGAGGCAAGGCGGGTGGCGGCGACCCGCGCCGGAAAAGCCTCCGAGTGGCCTGCGGCCAGGCCGCCGTTCGCGCCTTCTGCCCAATCGGCGATCCCCGGCACGGCGAGCGCTTCGAGGGTGCTGACCGCCCGGAACCCACCGACAAGTATCTGAATCGTCTCGTCGCTGATGTCGGTGATGCGGCACTTCTCCATAATGAGATAGCGTTCCAGTGTCTCGGCGACGAACGATGCCATGCCCGGCTCGGTGTCCAGCAGCAGCGCATTGTCCAGGCAGAGCACCCGCAGATCCGCCAGAACGTGCCCGGTGGCATCCAGCAGCAACGCGTAGCAGCCCTCTCCGGGCGTCAGGCGCGCGACATCGTTGGTGACCATCCCCTGCAAAAACGACTGCCGGTCGCGACCGGTCAGGCGAAGGCGGCCCCGGTCAGAGCGGTCCACATAAAACAGCGGCGGCACGGAAAGCAAACCGGTGCTACTCATGGTGGGGATCTCCTAACGGTCCTCTGCCTCATGGCGCGTGACCGGTTCCGATGCGCGGGCCGGAATAAGGCGGCGAGCATCCACGTAACCGGGGGAATACATCGGATCACCCCAGGGGCTGACGATCACCCCAGCCCCCCCTGCGGAATGAACAAAGGTCCCGGCATCGCCGGTCCTGCCCGCAGAGTGCATACCGACATGGGTGATACGGTCCGGCTTCCCGAAGAAGACAAGATCGCCTGGCAGAAGCGAATCGAAGGCGACTGGCTCGAAGCGGGGATCCTCGCGCTGAATGTCCGCATCGCGCCGCAGCGTGATCCCTGCCAGACGGTAGCAAAGCTGCACGAAGCCGGAGCAGTCCAGCCCAAACGACGACGACCCGCCCCAGAGATATGGAGTGCCCAAAAAGCTTGTCGCCCATTCCGCCGCCCTTGTGCCCAGATGGAACGAGTCCCGGTGCTGCATCTCGCGAGGAAAGGAGGCGGCAAGCGCGTAGTAGGTCGCGGCAAGATCCGAGGGCAGGTGGACGGTCGCCCAGCCATCCCAGCCGTCACCCTCCCCCAGCCGCTGCACCGGCACGATGCGCGAGCCGATGGAGAGCCGCGAGACCAGAGGGGCGTCTTCCTGCGGCTTCGTGCGCACTTCCAGGAACGGGGTGATCACGGAGATCAGTCCCGCCACACCGAGGTCTGGCGACAGCCACCGCGTTTCAGCCCAGCCACGATATGTGTCGTCGGTCTGGACACGTGCCCAGCCCTCCTGCTCCTCCAACACGGTGACGCTGTGCCCGATCAGGGTTTGCGAGACCATTTCGGCACTGCGGGTCGGCTTCAAGTGAAGATGCACGACGTTGTGCGTCACCAGGCGTCGCGGCGTCTGGTCGGACGGGGCGGAGAGTGTCATGACGTTATTGTATCGCCTGCGCTTCTTCGCGCGAGTGGCGTTTAACGGTCGGGCGAGGAAGGGGGCGTCTGCGGAGGCGGCATCTGCCCGGCGGTCCAGGGGTTCGCGGCACCCGTGGAAGGCGCCCCTGGATAACCCGCAGGCGTCCCGCCGAGGAAAAAGTCCCGGTAGACCAGAGCGAGTGCAATCGGCAGAAGCGGAAACGTGAACGCTACCCCGATCCCGCAGACCATTGCCCCCAAGCCGTAGAGCAGCGTAATCACGAAATAGAAGAGTGCGGCGTTCACCATGTCCGGCTTCAACAGGCGGGCGCTTTCGCGCAGCGCCTCTACCGCACTCAGCCGCCGCTCCACCACGAGGGGAACTGCCAGCAGCAACAGTCCCCCCAGAAGAAACCCGGGCACATAGCAGAACATCGTTCCGATCTGCACCGCGAGGCCCTGCAGTATCCCGACTACTAAAAGCTGCCCCGCGACATCCCCGATCTTGAGGACATCCCCAGCAACCACCATCTCGCCGCGGTGCTGTCGCAGGACCATGCGGACGATCCCACCCACGACCACCGCCTGCAGTGCGCTAACGAGAATTCCCATGGGCAGGGCTAGTCCGTAGACCCGCGCCTGGAAACCAAGCATCTCGGCGGGGTCCGGTGCGCTTCTGCCCGGCGCACTGATGGCCAAGATCTGGGTGAACATCACGGCGTAAAAGATGCCCACCAGAACCAGAACGGGCAGCACGAATGCCAGACCCGCGACGAGCCAGGTACCCAGTTGTCTGGTCAGCAGATTCCAGGATTCGCCGATCAATTCGAAGCGCACTTTGGGCGGCAGTGGAACCGGTGCATAGCCGTAGGCACCGCTGCTGCTGCTCGCCGAATCTCCGCTGCTGCCGCTTCCATACACCGACATAGATCCAATCTCCGTTTTCCGCGAACCACTCAACCACTGAACCATTGAACTACCGAACAAGCGACAGGCCCTGTCTTGCGGCAGGACCTACTGCACCAGTAGCGGGTCTTACTTGAGCAGCGTGTAGCCGCCGATGAGAGGCAGGGGCTTCATCTGACCATTCGCCGCGTTCAGGATACCCATGACCAGAAACACCAGCTGCGCGATTACCCCGGCGATGGCAACCACCCAGCCCACGAAAGGAATGATGCCGATAACGCCAACCACGACGCCAAAGAGGAACAGCATCAGCCCTTGGTTCGCGTGATACATCGCGAAGGGGGACTCTTTCGCCGCAAGCAGTGGGACCACAAACAAAATCCCCAGGTAGGCGATGATCGCCATGACCTTGTTCTTCTCCACGTCGGCGGGGTCCGGTCCGTAAGCCATTGCGGAGGGGGTATCGTACAGGGAGGCGGACATCGGAGCGGAGGAGGGCATACTGCTTGGGGGGGACGACGGCATACTGCTCGATGTCCCGGTGGTTTCGTTCTCGTTTGACATGAAAATCCTCTTTAGCGCCTTCGTGTTGATGAAAACCAACTGCACAAACCGCGGGCATCGCGGTGCGGAGGCCGACACGGCCAGGCGCGGGCCGGGAAGCATTCCACTACTTTTCCTGGTTCCGGGCTGATACTTCTCCGCGGGAGGGCATTGCGGAAATGCCAGGCTCACAAACCTCAGTGGTGTACGGTGCGGGGATTGATGCCCATCTGTTCTCAAGGACAGCATGACCCCTCACTCACCTATTTGTCTATTGAACCCTGAAAAAGTTGCGGCTGACACCATTTTACCCACTTTACCGAGGAAGTGAAATTTCTCTCTGTGTTACCGTGCTCCAAGGAGCCGATCCAGTGAATTTAAGACCGGCGACTCCGCGATCAGCCGCGTAAGGGAAAACCGTTCCGAGGCGGTATTGAGCGCGATCACCAGAACCAGCAGCAGCAGGCGTCCCCCCAGCGGCAAAAAGAGAACCGCGCTTAAACCCGCTGCCGCACCCAGTAGATTGGACCCGGTGTCTCCCATCATCGTGTCCGCGCGGGAATCCGCGCGCCACTCGCGAAGCGCGGCGATGCCAGCCCCAAATGGCAGGATTCCCTGTGGCTCCTGGTGCAGAAAGGCGGTCAGCAGCGAAGGCAGCAGCAGGAGCGCGAAGCCGAACTGTGCTCGACCAGGCCGCAGATCCAGCAGATTCAGGGCATTCGCGCAAAGGGCGATCAGAAGGGCATCCGCGAAGAATAGGAGCAACACCACCAGAGAGCGGGAAACTGGGGCATGAACCACCGCGGAGGCGATCAACGCGACCCCGCCGCCTCCGACCAGTTTCAGTGCGCCTGTCGTTGGGTGCGGGGTGAGCAGTGAGCGCAGATGCCCTCGAAAGCCGCCGACTGTTCGGCTGCCCCACCGGTCGTCCGCCAGACCCAGCAGGCCAAATGAGGTAACCACCAGAAGATACAGAGCCGCATCGCGCCGAAACAGAGGCCAGAAGAGCAGCGCGGCGTAAACCGGCATCAGGATCAGCAGGAAGGTCAGGCCCGTAGAGGCGGGGATGAGATTGCCGCGAAAGTTCGGCCTGACCAAACCCCCAGATCGGCAGAGGGCACGGGAGATCGTCGGCGCGAAGGCAAGCAGCACCGACACCAGGCCGAGCAGCAGGAGGCTTGGCAGCAGCAGAAGGGCGCTCAAGATGCCCTTGAAACCGAGGAATGTCCCGGTCTTGTTCGTGGTCGGTGAAGCAGGCGGGACAAAAGCGCCCGCGCGACATCACGGAGCTGGCGGGCGCGATGAAGGCGGGCGCGAAGATCATTCCCGGTGACGCGGTGATCCATTCGAGTCAAGATCTCGCGGACCACCCACCCGGCGCGGAGAGCATCAATATCCAGTGCCGTCTCGACTCCAAATCCGCTTGCAAGGGGGCGAGCCGTCTCCAATACCCCCCGGCGCAGGCAGCGCTGACCGGAAAGCGGGGCGTCGAGTCGCCTCCCTGTGAGACGCTGTACCCCCCAGCGAGAAAGGCGAACGACCAGGCCCATCCCGCCGCCTCGCCCCGGAATGGTGGGAAACACTGCGATCGTCATATCCGCTTCGCCCGCCTGGACCGGGGGGATAAGAACGGCGGCCTCGCGGGCGGTATCGCCCAGATCCGCGTCCAAAAAAAGAAGGAGGGGGAAGGCAGCGGCCTCCGCGCCCGCCTCCATGGCTCGTGCCTTTCCACGATTTCGGGTCAGGGAGACGACGCGTGCGCCCATTCTCGCCGCCGCATCACCGGTGGCATCGGACGAGCCATCATCCACGACGACAACTTCGCGAACTCCCGGCAGTTGGTGAGCGGCGGTCACGGTGGACGCGATCCGGTCGGCTTCGTTGTAGGCCGGAATGATGACGGAGACCGAAAGATCCTGATCTGCGGCGCTCACAGTGTGTCAGGACCCGGAGAGCTAAGAACCGGAGAGGTGGGAACCGGGGAGCCAGGACCCCGTGGAAGGGGAGGGGCGGCGGGGGAGGGGGGCGGCGGCGCAAGACGAAGCGTTTCCAGCGATGCGGGTAGGGCGCGGTCGGCGGCGGGGCGCAGTCCGTAGCTGCCCTTTTCTCCAAGAAGCGCGAACGGCAGGGCAATCTTCCCGGCCGCTCGGTCCATGGCATCAATGGTGGAGAGACCAGCGCTCTGGTAAAGCCTCAGGAACGAGACTTCCGCCTCGACCGGCTCCACGCCGACAACGGTCACGCCGCGCGCCGCCCACGTCTCGATCAGGGGCGTATCCCGCTGCCGAAGAAACGTCTGCAGCGCGGAATCGTCCGTCTCGCCAGTCAGCGCAGCGGCGAGGGAAGTCCCACCCACCAGCACGATCAGTCGGAATGGTCCCCCGGTCAGCGGTGTATCCGAGACCACCAGCCCCCGATCCCGGTACGGCTGCAGCGGCTCGCTGAAGACCCCGCCGGGGTCACCGCGCAGCAGCAGGGGAGCAAGCTGCCGTGCCTCGGCGCGGACCGCCTCGGCGATCGTATCTCCGTCTGAGATCGCCGCGGTCGCCGCGCTCATCTCGCGCCGCCAGGTGTCGGTCGGCAGGATTGCCCGCGCGACGGTGGAGGCTCCGGCCTGCTGCAGAGCCTCCACGGCGGCATCCGTGGCGTCCCGGTAGCCGCCAGTTTGGACCACCAGTATGCGGCGTCCCGCCAGTTTCCCGTGAAGGATGCCCGGCACGAGGTCCGCAAGTGCCCTCTCCGTGTTGTCGCGTGCCGCCGTGTCGCGCCGCAGGTCGCCGACATTGGTCTCCAGGCGCCGGATCAGGCTTGTCTGACGTTGCACGACCGGCGCGCCGACAAATGCGGTCCCGACCAGGATACCGATGCCAAGAGCGAGAAACACGGCTGCCAGCGAGGCGATGTGGTAGCGGATATCCGAGTTCATGTCACGGGTCGGTCTCCCCAAAACGGCAGGAGGTTGGTAAGCCCCCCGTCCCATTGTAGCAAATCCGTGCCCGCTTCTCCAGCAGATGCCCAAAGGCCACCCCAGCCGCGGGCGGCGATTGGACAGAGAGTGCCTCCGGTCCTTATAATGGGCTGTCAGGAGCCAGAACCGTTGCAACGAAGCGAGCCTTCCCCCGCCACAAACCAAGCCATCCCTTTCGCCTCCGTGGCATCTGCCGTTCCCACCACCGAAAAACCCACCGTCCACGGCGGAGTGAGCGCCCGGGCGGTCCTGATCGGCCTGCTTTTCGCGGTCTTTTTCTGCGCAGTGACTCCCTACAACGATTTCAAGATCGGGGCCACCTTTATCGCCGGGAATCAGTTTCCCATCGGGGCGATGTTCGTGCTGTTCTTCTTCGCGTTTTTCGTCAACGGGGTCCTTCGGAAGACAGTACCCGCGAAGGCGTTCCGATCCTCGGAACTGCTGACCATCTGGACGCTGATCCTGGTCGCCTCCGGCCTGCCGTCGTCGGGGCTGATGCGCTACCTGATCCCCAATATCGCCGCGCCGCAGTATCTCTCCAATGCCACCAACAACTGGGAGCAGAAGGTATGGGGCGGTACGCCGCCCTGGCTGCGCCTGTCGGATGCAGAAGCCGCGACCGCCTACATCAGTGGCTACCCACTGGGGCAGGAACAGGTGCCGTGGGGCGCATGGGCGGTACCGCTCTTTTTCTGGGGTCTTCTCGTCCTCTTTTTTATTACCGCTTCGTTCTGCTTCGCGAATCTGCTGCGGCGTCAGTGGGTCGAGAACGAAAAGTTTTCATTTCCGCTGGTGACGCTCCCGGTCTTGATCGCGGAGGAGCCGAAACCGGGCCGGGTCCTCAACGATCTGCTGCGCAGTCCGATGCTCTGGACCGGGGTGCTTCTGGTCACGGTGCTGCACGGGGTCAAAGGACTGCACCTGCTCTACCCCAGCATCCCGGACATCACCACGGATCTGAACCTGGGGCAATATCTCACCTCGCCGCCGTGGAACGCCGTGGGGGGGCTGCCCGCCAAGCTCTACCCACTGGTAATCGGGCTGGCCTACCTGCTGCCCTCGGAGGTCTGTTTTTCGCTGTGGTTCTTTTACCTGTTCTTCAAAGGACAGCTTGTGGTGGCGGGCATCTACAACTGGGAAACGCCCGGCCCGATCACCGCATATACGAGCAAGCAGTTTCACGCTCTGGAAGCGTTCGGGGGCGGTCTTGCCCTGCTTGCCTGGACTTGCTGGACGGGACGGCGACATTTCCGAAATGTCTGGGAGAAAGCGATCGGTGGACCGCTTGCCAGCACGATTGACGACTCCAAAGAGATGTTCTCCTACCGCGCAACCATCATCGGGCTGGCGGTAAGCTACTTCGGCATTGGGGCATGGCTTTATGCGGCGGGGGTGCCCATCGCCTATGCTCTGATGTCATTACTGATGGTGACGCTTGCGTTCACTGTTATCTCGTGGGTCGTCGCGCAGGCAGGGTTGCTGTTCGATCAGCAGCCATACGGAACACTGGAGATCCTCGCGCCGCTTTTCGGAACCGCGTCGTTCAAGATCGGACCGCTCTACACGGTGACACAGTTCGAGAATGTGCTGATCTACGATACCCGCGAGATGATGACGGCATCGGTGCTGATGGGAGCCAAGACCGCAGATTCCGCCGCCTACGACCCGCGTCTGCTGTTTCGAGCGATGTGTGTCTCGGTGGGACTCGGCGTGGTGGTCGCTGCCGCGACCTCCATTGCGCTGCCGTATTACAGCGGCGGTGGGGACAGCCTGAAAGACGGCTGGGGGATGCGGAACGCGCCGTCGCGGGCGATCAGTTTTCTTGCCGGGGCGTCCGCACTGCCCTACCAGGGATCAATCGGGAATGCGCTTCACATCTTCGCGGGTCTCGGGGGGGTGCTGCTGATGCTGCTGGCCCGTGCCCGGATGAACCTTGGCCTGCATCCCATCGGTTTTCTGATCGCCTCCACCTACCCGATGAATGTGCTCTGGTTCTCGACGTTTCTGGGCTGGCTGTTTAAGACCATCATCCAGCGCTACGGGGGGATGAAAGGCTTTCAGGGTGCGCTGCCGCTGTTCCTCGGCCTGATTCTGGGGGATGTCATCAACGCGGTCCTTTGGATCGTGCTGGGCTATGCAACCAACGTCGGTTATTCCGTGATGCCCTCGTGAAAGACCGGGAGGCCACGGGCTAGGGAAGGCGCAGCCGAAGCCAGACGGCGACCGCGCGCCACGCGACCTGACCCCAGGGTGTCTGCGTCAGCAGAACGACCACCGGGAAGGCGGCGGCGATCGCGAGAAAGCCGAACATCCCCCCGGTCTTCTGCCGCCCAGTATAGAGCCGGGAAACGCCGCGGGCGTCCACCAGGCGGCTTCCCACTTTCAGGCGTACCAGAAAAGTGCTGGCCATGCCGCCGCGTCCTTTGTCCAGAAAATCTTCCAGGTTGGTGTGGGTACCGACCGCCACGATCAGGTCCGCGCCCTTTTCAAAGGCCAGCAGCAGCGCAGCGTCCTCGCTGGTGCCCGCAACCGGAAACAGTCTGGCCTCGTCCGCCAGTCCGAGCGTTTGAAGGCGAGCCATGCCGGGCGCATCCAGCGGGGTGGCCTGATCGCCGCCAACAGGGCGGGAATAAGCGTGGACGATCAGTTCCGCGCCACAGCCGAGTGCGGCATCGCTGACAGAATCCATATCACCAAGCAAAATTTGAGGTCGGATCCCCAGTGCCAGAAGGGCGTCCGCCGCCCCGTCCACGGCGATCACAACCGGATTCTGCTCCCGCAGATAGGACGAAAGCCGTCGCAGGTCCTCCTCGTAGTTGTCGCCGCGCACCACCACAAGAACAGGCCGCCCCGCAATGACCGCGCGGACATCCGGAACGGTCACCGGATCGAGAAGCAGTGTCCGTTCTTCGTCGCGGCGCAGGTAGTGCAGGGTATTTTCGGCAAAGTCGGAAAGGGCGCTGTCGAGGTTCGCCCTCGCGGCCTGCATCTTCTCCTCAAGCACCAGCGGGGTCAGGGGCGTAAGCTGCGCCACCACCTCGTCCTTCTCTCGCCGCCGCATCGTGCCATCAGTGCCGATGTGGACGGATTCGCCATCGAAGAGCAGGGTAAAAAGGTCCGCTTGGGTGCTCGGCTCGCTCCCGACGAGGTCAAAAAGCGGGATCCCCTCCTCCAGCAGCAGGCTGGGACCCCGGTTCGGGTAACGCCCCGTAACGAACGGTTGATTGTTGACGACTGCGGCGGGCCTGCAGCGTGCAAGAGCACGCGCCGCGACGGTATCGAGGTCGGCGTGGTCCAGAATCACGATTGCGCCGGGGGGCAGCTTCGCGGTCAGCTCTTTCGTGCGGCGCCCCAGGCGGACCGGTCCGCTCGCAGCCGTCGCTTCCACTGTCTCCGCCGCTTTGCCCGATGTATTTCTTGCCGTGGTCGTCTTTGCCGCTGCCGCGCTCATAGCGCTCCTCGTCTGCCGAATCGCTGACTGTTATTTCCCTGCAGGCGGCGAGTTGAAGCATTATAGTCCTGCCTTTCCGGCGTGTCAAAAAAGGGAGACCGAAGAGAGGCCAAAACGAAACTTGGCAAAACTTGACAAACCCGCGGCATGAGATACAATATGACTGAAATCGTTTTTTGGTCATAAGTACGAAAGCAACCACAACGCATGTCAGCCGTTCATCATAACCAGAAGGAAGCCGGAGCCACCGCGGAGCGAGACTGCGAAACCCGCCGCGCGATTCTGGAGGCGGCGAGAACGCGGTTTCTGCATTACAGCTACAAGAAGACCACTATTGACGAGATCGCGCAGGATGCAGGGGTCGGCAAGGGCACGGTCTATCTGTATTTCGACAGCAAAGAAGACGTTCTGCTGACAATCGCCAAGGGAGTCAAGCGCAATATCACCGAGCAGATGCAGGCGATTGCCGCATCGCTCGCGACGCCGGAAGAGAAGCTGCGGCGGATGATGCTCGCGATGGTTCTTTCGGTCCACGATGCCTGTATGGGTGCCGCCCACGGGATCGAACTGGTGGATGAAACGATGCAGCCGAAGATCGCGCAGTGCGCACAAAACGAGCAGGACGCCCAGATGGCGCTTCTGGCGCGCGTGCTGGAAGAGGGCGTTCGGCGCGGCGATCTGACTATCCCGGGTGGCGATGCGGAAGTCGCGGCCCGCAATCTGAAGATGGCGTTCGCATCCTTTTTTCCGCCATACATCAACGCCTGCCACCCTACGGACAGCCGCTGCCGTGTCAGCATCGAGATCCGCGTCAAGTCCATGCTGGAGTTCGTGATGCATGGCCTGCGCCACCGCGCCGCT
>JACMJB010000165.1 GCA_014380815.1 Armatimonadota bacterium | reverse complement strand
CTTGAACATCTGGTCGCCGCGGGTTATCCGCTCCGCGGCACTTTGCCCTTCGATGACCTGACCGAAGACGGTATACTTCCCGTCGAGGTCCGTGGCCGGCTTGCCGATCACGATGTAGAACTGCGAGCCAGCCGAGTTGGGGGCATTGGTCTTTGCCATCGCGACCGCGCCGACAACGTGCTTCAGGGTTTTGTTTTTTTCGTCGGGGATCGTGTAGCCCGGCCCACCCGTTCCGTCGCCTTTTGGGTCGCCCCCCTGGATCACGAAGCCGGGTTCGACCCGGTGAAACCGCAGCCCATCGTAATACGCCCGGTTTGCCAGCTTGAGGAAGTTCGCGACCGTTTTGGGGGCCTCTTCGGGATACAGGCGGATCGTGATGGTGCCGCGTGGTGTCTCGATGGCGGCGATCGGATGCGTCTCGACCGGCGGCTTCTGCTGCTCGGCTGCCGCCGAGTTTGAGGCAGGGATCGTTGGTGGAACAGGCAGCGCCTGCACCCCATTACTTCTCGCAGCGAGAGCGCAGACGACCAGGAAGGGAAGCAACAGAACAACTAAACGCAATTTTGGCACCGGCAAGCCTTTCACATCTGAAACGCGTCGGTGCGCGCCTAGCGCTCCGCGATCTTCTTGACGGGTGTATACGGCGTCTTCGCGCCGGAGACCGTCACTTTGGTGATCTTGTCGCCGACCTGGATCTTTTCCGCCGCCGCCTGCCCGGAGATGACCTGACCAAAGACGGTGTATTTATTGACGCCGTTCTCTTTCTCGTCCAGGAACGGCGCGGGTTTCTCGATCACGATATAGAACTGGGAGCCAGCGGTATCCATGCCCGCGTTCGCCATCGCGAGCGCGCCCCGGTTGTGCTTGAGAAGCTTGTTGTTCTCGTTCTTGATGGAATAGCCGGGTCCCCCCTGACCATTACCCTGGGGGTCGCCGCCCTGAATAACGAAGCCGGGTTCGACCCGGTGGAAGTTCAGGCCGTTGTAAAACCCCTTGCGGATAAGGCCGATGAAGTTAGCGACCGTGTTGGGGGCCTCTTCCGGGTACAGCTTGATCTTGATCGTTCCCTTGACCGTCACCATCGTGACGATAGGATGTGGGGTCGCTTTTCGGGCGGCGGGCTTTGTCTGTGCAGCAACCGGCGAAAGCGGCGGCGAAACGACGGCGGAAAGAAAAACGGCGGCAGCGCCGAGGAACGCAAAACGGGTCATTTTCTGCGGCAACACGATTTCTCCTGATGCGAAGCGATGGCGGGCTTCGCGTAACCCGCGACCCGCCCCTTACCGGCATTGTAGGCCGCGACCTCGCCGCCTGTCAAATTCCGGCGGCACCGTCCGCGGCAGCAGCGGCAGCAGATGCGTCGAAGCAGGTCTTCATCGCATCGGTCACCGGGGTGACAATGAAACCCGCTTCGAGATCACCGACCACGGAGCAGCGTTCATCACCCCAGCGGTGGCGGTACAGCGCGACATAGGCGCAGGTCAGGGCATCCAGCGTGTCTTCGTGCCGTTTCAGCGCGGCGGGCAGAAGCGCGGTCGTGTCGCGCCCCACCTGGAAGTCGCTGTCTTCCGGCAGAAAGAGCGGCGGGTCGGCATGGCGCAGGGCGGCAAGGAAGGCGGCATAGCGGCGGAACTCGGCGTAGCGGGTCTCGACCGTGCGTTTAGGTTTCGCTTTGTACTTCAGGGTCTTGTCCAGGCCGAACAGAGCGACATGAGCCGGATGCGGAAAGACTTCAAAAGCGGCGCGCGGCGGCTTGTCTGCAGCAAGCGTATTCAGGAACGGTGTCTGCGGGAAGCCCCGAGCAGCGAGCGCGGCGGCAATCCGCTCACCGCGCACGGTTCCATCGGGTCCGGCGAGCAGGGTTCGGTTCGCGGGGTGCGCTCCCGCCTGCGCCTTCGCCAGACAGCGCGAAAGGATCGTCTCGCAGGGCCGGCGACCGGTTTCGTTGGGCACGATAGTCGGGGCATCCAAAGCGATCAGCGCTCCCCCGCCTGTGTCCCAGCGGTCCACAAAAGCCAGGATCTCGTCATCGCCACCCAGCGCCTCCGCGGCAGCCAGGAGCGTCGCGCCCCGGTTCGGGTCTCCCTCCAGCACGACCACCGCGGAGGTATTGCGGCTCCCCCAGGCAAGGTCAATTCCCATGTAGCGCACGGACATATAAATGCAAGTTTTTCTATCGGTAATTGGGTAAGCTAGGTGTGTTCACCGATCAGATGCGCGGCGAAATCGGTCGCCGCGCCCGCAGCGTCACGAAACAAGGAAAGGTAAACCTGGAATCATGACGAACCATCGAAGCCTTCTGTCCCCGCGGACCACTCGAGCCACGGTCGCCACTGCGAGTGCGGCGACTCTGCTTTTGCTTACCGGCTACAGCGCTCTCGCCGGAAGCACTCCAACACGGGCGCTCGCGGGGCAGACAGCCCCGCAGCCGCCTCCGGAGAACCCGCCGCCACCGGTTCCCGCTCCGGTAGACCCGAACGCTCCTGTCCCTCCAAACGCTCCGCCGACAGACCCGAATGCTCCCCCAGTGCCCGCGCCGCCTCCCATGGACCCGAATGCCCCGCCTCCACCACCTCCACCACCTCCACCACCTGCACCGAACGACCCGAATGCTCCGCCCCCCCCGCCCGCCGCGCCGGGGAATGACCTGATTCAGGTGGCCTCGCGCGAGAGCCGACTCTCGACTCTGGTATCAGCGATCAAAGCGGCAGGTCTGGTGGAATCCCTGAGCGGCAAAGACACAGGCCCTTATACCCTCTTTGCCCCGGTCAACTCGGCCTTCGCCCGGCTG
>JACMJB010000164.1 GCA_014380815.1 Armatimonadota bacterium | reverse complement strand
CGTAGGCCGCCGCTGCTTCGTGTGCCTCCAGGGCGGCGACTTCATGCCGGGCAAGGCCACAGCGCGTGCAGACCGCCTCCGGCACCAGGCTAGGGACGGGCATGGGGACCAGCCGCCAGTCCCCGCCGCAGGCCGGGCAGTTGGGCGATAAAGAGGGATCAGCGCTACGGGTGATGGCAGTTTCTGTCATACCGTCCAGTCAGGCCATATCGAACAGTAGGTCGGTCAGGGCATCCAGCTTTTGACGTACCTCGCGCTCGTCACCTGCCACCAGCGCGAACTTGACCGCATCACTTGCCGCGGAGATCGTGACAGCCGCTTCGGGGTGCTCCTGCTGAAGTCGCTCCGCCTGATCGAGCAGCGGGGCGCATAGCTCCGCGCTGGGCGTGTCGCGCCAGCGGGCCATCGCCGCCGCGATCATCGAGCCGGGCGCGGTGGGAGCGCTGCCCCCGGCAAGCATGGAGGCGCCCTCCGGTATGGAGGGGCTGCTCATTTCGCTCCCGTTGCCCCCGCTCAGGGCGAATCGGCCTTCGACCCGCACAATGGGCGCGCTGACATAGCGCACGGAAACATCCAGCGTGCCGTCCAGCGTGTAACGGAATTCCACCTGCACCATTTCGCTGTCATCAAGGTCCTTACCGGAAACCAGCGCGCCGCCGCGAGACAGACTCGCCGGGTCTTCCTCCCCGCTGCCGCCCGCCTTCAGTCGGCGCAGCGGCAGTTCAGCGATCAGCCGGTGGTCCTGGCACAGATTGCTGTCCGTGGTCGCCTCGTAGATCTGGATGCTGATGGGCGTCTCTTCGCTGCCAAACAGCGTCCCGTACTGCCGCCGCTGCGTCGCCGGAAGTTTGGCGTCTTTGGGGATGATCTCCGAAAAGTAGCCGTCAATAAACTGTCCTGGCCCCACCTGACGGATGGCGGCGACCCCCAGCCGGTGCGGCGAGACATCGAGGATCATAATGTCTTTATGGGAGTCTTCGAAGGCGCGGCGTTCGATGCCCGCCGCGATTGCCGCCCCCTTGGCGACCGCCTCGTCGGGGTTGTCATATTCCCGGATCGGTCTGCCCCACTGCGCCTCCAGCGCGCGGCGAAACAGCCCCAGGCGGCTCGATCCCCCGACCGGAAGGATGACATCAATCGCCTCCCAGCGCAGCCGCGCCCGCGACAGCGCTTCGTTGACCAGCGCCATCGCCCGCATCAGCAGTTCTTCGAGAAGATCATCGAGCGTTTCGCGGGTGAGGTCAAAGGAGATGCCGCCCTCGTGGGAAAGATAGGGCAGGTCCACGGGCACCACCGGCACGAAGGAGAGCTGTTTCTTGTAGCTCTCGGCGGCTTCTTTGAGGGTTTGGGCGAGCTTACGGTCCCGCGAGGGCGGCGGCAGTTTGCCGCCCTCGTGCTGTTCGGTGTATTTTTCGCGGAACAGCTTGATCAGCAGGTCATCCACGTCTTTGCCGCCGAGCTTATCGTCGCCGACCGACGTTTTCACCTCCAGGACACCCCCGAACATCTCCAGAACCGTCACATCGAGCGTCCCACCGCCGAAGTCGAAGACCAGGATCTTCTGGTCTTCACGGAGCCGGTCCAGTCCGTAGGAAAGCGCCGCCGCCGTGGGTTCGTTGATCAGACGCAGCACGTTCAAGCCGACCATCTCCGCCGCTCGCTTGGTCGCTTCGCGGGCGTCGTTCTCGAAGCGGGCCGGGACCGACAGCACGATGTCGCGCACGGTCCCTTCGCCCAGCTTCGACTCCGCGGCGCGTTTCAGATGGGCGAGAATCTGTGCGGCGATCTCTTCGGGGCGATACGTACGGCTCGCCAACCGGACCAGCTCCTTGGTGCCCATCAGCCGCTTCACCTCCTGGGTCGTGCGGTCATGGTAGGTGATGGCGCTATGCTTGGCGACCGACCCGACCGCGAAATCCAGGTTCTGGGTGAGCTGAACAACGCTGGGAATGATGCGGTCCCCCTGCTCGTCCTGGAGCAGCTCCGCGCGCCCGTCCGCGAGGTGGGCGATCGCCGAGGTTGACGTGCCGAGATCAATCCCAATAATCGGAGCCAACACGTTCCGTTCGCTGCTCGCCGCGCCGCTTACTGCGCTATTATCCACGTTCTTGTTCCCGCTGTTCCGGCCGCTATTCAGGCCGCCGTGATGACGCCCGCGCGCCGCAGAATATCCGGTCCGATCTGATAGCCGCGCCGCACCAGGGACCGGATATGGTACTGAGGCACACCGCCCTTGCCGTCGTCACCGTCTTCTTCCGCCGCCTCAAGTCCCTCATGCAGGCGGCCATCCATCGCCGCACCGCGCGCCGCGGGGATCTCGGTGACCCCCACGGCGGCAAGACGACGCAGACAGTCGCGCTGTGCAGAGACGATCTCGCGGGACAGCGCCAGGTCGCCGCGCGCGCCCACTGCCTCGCCCACCCAGTCGAGGGCATCCATCAGATGAATCGCTTCCAGCGCGGTCTGCCGCGCACGACGCTCACTCTGGCGCAGCCGCTCCCCCGCGGCGTCCGCCTCCTGCCGCTGCCGCTTTGCCTCGTCCGCGAGCGCTTTGGTCTGCGATTCCAGCGCCTCCACCGCGGCGGAAAGGCGCAGGATTACCCGCCCTTGCTTCGAGACGATCTGCAGCGGCCCGGATACCCCCTGGGCCGAGGCGGCGGTATCTTCCGCCGCCGTGATGCCGTCCGGTGGCGGGAGCGTGGCAGGGAGCGCGGCGATCTCGCGCTGAATATCGGCAAGGTCCATGGGCAGAGCGGCGGAAAGAACGGCGCGATCCGTAGAGGAATTATCGGAAAAATACCGGGTTTCTTTAGCGGGCGGCGGCAATGGTGACCGAAGCCGAAACAGGCAGGGTCACTGGCGGTAGGCAGGAGGTATCGTTACAGGCCTGAGCACGGATGGTCCCGGAAACGGTTACCTTGCCCGGCTTCGCGGTTTTCGCGACCAGGACCGGCACTGCCAGCTTGACGCTGCCGGAATAAACGGAGATCTTGCCCGGCCCGTTCGGCGACGAGATCGAGGTAGTCGTTTTGGGAAACGCGGGAGCGCCAAGCGTGACCCCGGTTTTCGCGGCAGGTTTCGCCGACAAAAAAGCGGTCGCGATCGCGTACTCGTCTTCGGGCTTGTTGGTGTAGATATGATAGCCCGGCGCGACCGAAACCATCACAAGCATCGTCGCTTTTCCTCCCGGCTTGATCGCCGTAGCCGCGATGCTCGCTTCTGCCCTCACCACGCTCTCCCCCTGCGCGGCAGCGGCGGCGGACACCGCCCTGCTGCTGGTGGCAAGAGCCGCCGGCACGATGCCTGCCGCAAGCGCGAGCAGGGCAAGACGTTTCTTTTCGGTGTTTTTCATGGCAGACTTTCTCCTGGATGGCTGAATACAGGATACAGCAGAAAACGGCAGAGGTGCTTTTGTACCGCTTGAGAGTGCTTCCTTGCTAAGTATATCAGTGCCGCTCCGCGACGCGTCACCTCGGGTACACTGAGAGGAAATGCCACCAGCGTCCACCTCCACTTCTGGTTCCGGTTCCAGTTCCGAGCCAATCTTTTTCGACTATCACAGCCATCATTATCGCTGCGGGCATGCCGCAGGTCAGATGGTGGATTACCTGGAGTCCGCGATTGCGCGAGGGATGACCGAGTTCGGGGTGTCCGACCATGGCCCCGCGTACTTTCTGCCCGGAGATCATCCGCTTCCCGGAACGCAGATGGCGGGCAGTGAGCTTTCCCGCTATGTGGACGAGGCGCTGTGTCACCAGGAAGATTATGCGGACCGGATCGCGGTGAAGGTAGGACTGGAGGCGGACTTTATCGAGGGGCAGGAGGCGGTCCTCGGGCGGGTCCTGGAGGCGCATCCGTTCGACTACGTGCTGGGGTCCGTGCACTACGTGGGCAATGCCAGTGTCTTCAGCCGGGCGCGCTGGCAAACGGAGCGGGCCGAAGACACCTACGCGGAGTACTACCGCCTGGTGCAGCTTGCCGCCGCATCGGGTCTGTTCGACAGCCTTTCTCATCTGACCGTCATTGAGGCGTACGGGCCACCGGTGGGGGACGATCTTGTGACGCGGCTATATGCCCCAGTCGCCCGCGCCGTCGCTGCTTCAGGGTGCACCGTGGAAATCAATACATCGGGGTACCGCAAGATGGGCGGCGACGAGCCGTTCCCCAATCGGCGGATGCTGCGCGAGCTGATCGCCTGCGGGGTTCCACTGACCTTTGGGGCGGACAGTCACCGACCCGACGAGGTGGGTTTCGGACGCGAGCGGGCCGCCGCTCTTCTGCACGAGCTGGGGGTCCGGACCGACGCGCCGCAGCGGGTCTCGACTCGGCGCGGTTCGCTGCTCGCCTTTCGAACTCGGTGAACGGACCCAAGAAAGGGTCGAAACCGCGAACGGACTACTTCACGATAAGGACCGGACAGGGGGCGTGCTGAACGACCCCAGCGGAAACGCTCCCGACCAGCAGCGCGCTGAAACTGCTGAGACCCCGCGCGCCCATCACGATCAGGTCCGCCTCTTCGTCGCGGGCCGTGGCGACGATGCGATCCACGGGGTGCCCACGTTCGCGCCGAGCACGGAACTCGCTCCCGATCGCGGTCAGAAGGGCCGTGCTTCGAGATTCGATCTCTTCCTGCTGCAGAAGAATGCTGTCTATCCGTTCGCTGACCTGCAGACCACTGTATGCCTGATCGGCGACCCCATCGGTCTCCGCTGTGGTCAAAAGCACGAGGTCCGCTTCGTATTTGCGGGCGATATCCGCGGCGACATGAATCGCATGGAGGGAATGTTCCGAGCCATCCGAACAAAGCAAGATCGTTTTGAACATGAAAAGGCGGTTCCTTCTGCTGCGGGACGGTAAGCGGGCTGTGGGGTGCGACCACGGTGCCTGTCTCGGTGTCTTCCTGTTTGTACGCGACGCGAATTCGGTCTGTTTCCGGTTTGCGAAATATTCGCCGGATGCCCCAAGTCCGGGTATATAAGGCGGATACCAAATCAAAAATCCCACTCAGCAAGCGGGTGGCAACGAGGGACGTGTGAATCTAGCATCTTTATTTGACTTTTCCTGGGTGACGAATGCGAGCGCATGGATCGGGCTGCTGACCCTGGTCGCGCTGGAGATCGTGCTTGGCATTGACAACATCGTGTTTATCTCGATCCTGGCCGGCAAGCTGCCCGCAGATCAGCAGCCCAAGGCGCGAAAGATGGGCCTGGTGCTCGCGGTCATTCCCCGTATCCTGCTGCTGCTCGCGCTGCCGTTCGTGCTTCGCCTGACGGAGCCGGTGCTCTTCCTGCCCTTCGCGGACCCCAACGAAGCCGGGCAGAAACTGGGGCTTTCCGTGCAGGATCTGATCGTGATTGTCGGCGGGCTGTTCCTGCTGGCGAAGGCGACCCATGAGATCCACGGCAAACTCGAGGGCGACGAGCACACCCAGGCGGCGGGCGCAGGCGGCAAGGGGGGGGTCACCTACAGCAGCGTGCTGGTCCAGATCATGCTGCTCAACATCGTCTTCTCGCTGGACTCGATTGTGACCGCTATCGGCATGATCCCGCCCGAGCAGGTGATGGTGATGGTACTGTCGGTTCTGATCGCAACGGCAGTCATGGCGGTGGCGGTAAATGCGGTAAGCGCTTTCGTGGAAAAGCACCCCACCGTCAAGATGCTCGCCCTGTCGTTCCTGCTTCTAATCGGCACGACACTGATTATCGAGGGCTTCCACGCCCACATCCCAAAGGGTTATGTCTACTTCGCGATGGCCTTCTCGGTGTTTGTGGAGCTTCTGAATATCAAGGTCCGCAAGCCAAAGGGGGTACCGTCACGCCCGGTCGTTCTGCGCGAACCGCGGGCATAACGCGCGCAGGCCAAACGGGGCCGTTTCAAAGATAAAGGACCGAACGATGGCACGCACCTCCAAGAATATACGCGTCTACAGCCTGGGGATCGGCTGCGCGACCGACCGGAACGGCGAGCCGATACATTCCTGGCCTTACATGGTGGACTATGCGCCCGGCCACGAAGGGGGAGAGTTCTGCCTGTCCGAGGGGGACGCACGCAACGGTAACGGCAGTTTTTTTCACGCCACTGCACTGCTGGAGCCATCGTGGCGCGGTCATCTGGAGACAGCAGGGGTCCTCTGGCTTCTGCCGCTGCTGGAGCGAATGGTTGCCGGCGCGGGGCTTTCCGAATCAGAGATACTGGAGGCGTACCGACAGGTACATGGCACGCCGCCGACCAGCCAGGAGTGGACTCTGTATTGTTAAGCGGTAAGTGCGCCCGGAGGTGCCTGCCAGGACCCGCAGCGGGTGAGGTCCTGTTCAGAAGCCGTCGGCGTGCGCCCCGTAAGCCTGATCCGCCTTACTCTCCAGCCAGGGAAAGCGGACGACAAGCGCAGCAAATCCCTCCGCT
>JACMJB010000163.1 GCA_014380815.1 Armatimonadota bacterium | reverse complement strand
TCCTGCTGTTCGAGCGGATGCAGGCGGGGATTCAGGGCGATGTCGCGCGAAATCTGTTCATGGCCCAGGTAGATCTGAACCAGCCGCAGATGCCGGACGATTTCTTCCAGCAGATGCAGCAGTTCGGTCCGATGACGCTGCTGGACGGCGAAGACGGGGCCGAGCCGGTGTATGTAGACGAGGACGGAAACCCGGTCGAATTGCCGCCGGGTGTGACGCCTATCATGGATGTCGGTCAGGGTGCGCTTCTCGCCGCCGCGATGGCGGCCTCCGAGCAAAAGACCACCGCCGTTCCGAAAGTCGGTCCGAACGACCCCTGCCCATGCGGCTCCGGTAAGAAGTACAAAAACTGTCACCGAAACCGGTAAGGCAGGGAGCCGGTAAAAACACAGATCAGCCAAAACTAAGTCTTGGCTGATCTGCCGCACTTTTACTGCCCGCGCTGCTTTGTCGTGCCCCCCGTTTGTCAAGTTACCGCTAAGACCGGTTGACCCGATGAACGAGAAATGATCTTTAGGTCCCGATCCAGGTTCCGATACCGGTAGAAAGCTCCTGGACTTTTCAGGAGCTTTTCTCATGGATTGCCTCTTTCCTGAATTCAGTTCAAGGGAACGTGCTTCGGATTATAGGCAGGAATCTTGTCCTCGTTTATTGCTGCTGTTGCCGCACTGCTGATTTCCGGGTTGGCGCTTTGGGCCGCCTGCTGCAGTTCGGCTACAGCCTCACTTTTGGTCGTTAGAGGACTTACTTTAGTCGGTATGTCAAGTAGTGCAAGCCCCAGGAACAAGTGCCCTTCGGCGGAGTTTAAGCGGTGCACACTGTCGCGAACCTGGCTTATATCCCCTCGGGTCATTCCCGTAATGATCTCGGCTCGTGCACGTAAGGTCGGCAGGCTTTCGTTCGCACTCCAGGGCATCTTGGGGTAGATGCCAGCGAAGTCGTCCGCTGCGTTATTCTGTTGCTGGAGAATGGCAGTGTAAGCGTACCGGGCTTCGTCGGCAAGTTCCGCCTGCTGCTCGCAAAGCGCTCCGTAACGCAGCAGGTTCTTCGCCGAGCGATTTCCGCCTCCCGCATAGGGGTTATGCACAAGCTGTTTGTAGTACACCAGGGCTTCTTCGATTCGTCCCCGCGTGTCGAGCATCTCCGCCAAGCCCGACTGCACGGATTCGGTGGTGCCGTAAGTCGCCTCGTATTGCCGCAGTAGCGTTTCGGCGGCCACAAGGTCACCGTTGCCGCGAGCATCTTCGGCTCTTGTAAGCAAAATCATCTTCTCCTGCAAGCGTTGGCGAGCCGCCGGTGAGAGGCGCCGGGGCCGTTCATCTGGCTTGGAGCCGGGATCGTTCGCCGCGCCGGAGATTACAGCAGCGGCGGAACAGGCAATCAGTGTAGCGACAAAGGTCAGTCGATTGATGCGCAACGTAAGCTTTTTCTCCTCTTGAGCAGCACCTACGAAAACCAACGACAAGGTATGAAAGGTACGATGCGACCCTGATTCAATCATACCGCTATCAACGGGATGGCGCGCGCCGCACCGGATCCCAGAAACGGCTTGGTGCGCTGCGCTTCCGTCAGGTCAAAGAGTCCTTCCGGCGTAAGGAACCAGGCTTCGCTGTCACCGACACGGGCGCCGACGATCCGCCGCCCGTCGGAGGCGACCTGAGCGATCACGGGGGGCGTCTCCCTCGCATCGGGATCGTTCTGGAGAAGGGTATTGGCCTGCATCAGGAAGCGGGGCCGCGCGGCGGTGTCCAGACGTTTGATCTGCGGCGCGATCTCCTGGACGAAGTCCCGCACGAGGGAAGCGGCCTCGCCGCCACCGGAGCGGCCCCCACACCATCGGCGACCAGGAAGACCAGGGATTGATCGCCCACGGTAAAGATCCCGACGCGATACTCTGTGTTTTCGCCGCGGTAACTGTCCGCTGCCCGTGCGCTCTGAATCATGGTTTGTCGGCGGGTGCCGACTTTGACGCCTCGGCAGGAGGGAAAAAGGGAGTGGCCTCCAGATAATACGTTTGGATCGTCACGGGAGGCGCTGTCGGCTTTGGAGAGGCTTTCGGATCTTCTTTCACATCGCTTTTGCTCGGTCTGGTGCCAATGCCGCTGCCGGCAGAGGTAATCAGACCACGGTCTCCGATCCGGAGCAGACGTGTTCCGGAAGGGGACACGGGAAAGGCCCCGAAGGTACCATCCGGGGCGGCCATCAGAAGGCTGGCAGCGACGGTGACCGAGGCATTGTTGTTGACACGGGGGATCAGGCGAGCGCGGAAGGTGTGCCGGTCACCAAAAGTGGTGACTTCGACGGGCAAATTGCTGCGCGTCTCCACGGTCCCCGATGCCACCTCCTCGACCTCAGCGAGCGGGGCGGTCGTGCGGTAGCGGATGATCCGCACCGCGAGACGCACCGGGCGCGGCGCGACATCCAGCAGAACCGCTATTTTGCGGATCGCGGCCACCGCATCTGGGGCGCCCTGCACGGTCACGGTGCCAAAAACGTCGTCAGGGGTTACGGATCTGATGCTTGCCGGAAGCAGCACTAGTGCGGCTGCGTTCCCGGACACCGCAGGCTTGGTGGACACGGTGGCGGTGTCTCCCTGCGAGAGAAACGTCACCAGGTCCGAGGGCTTGAGGTGCTTCAACACAAAGGTCTCCTCGACAACCGTTGGGGCAGCTATTCTTGAGATCTGAGCGAACGCGAGGGCGGAGGGTACTGTGGCGGCGAGGGCGGCAGCAGCGATAATTTCACGGCACAGACGACGATGACCGGAGCGCGGAATGAACATGGTGATGGTCTTTCTTCGCTCATTGGTTCGCGGCGATGGGCGCGGGTTCCTGCCCCAGGCCTGGAACCACGGGTCGTATCTCGGCCCGCGGCACCGTATAATCCGTTCGTGAATTCTTCTGACGATCTAACCTACGAGCAGAGTGTCGCCTACCTGTCGGGCCTGCTCACCTTTGGGATCCGCCTGGACCGTGAACGCTTTATAGAGCTTTTGCGGCGCGCCGGTGACCCGCACCAACGGCTGCGCTGCCTGCATGTCGCCGGGACAAACGGTAAAGGCTCGACCACCACCTTTATCGCCAGCATTCTTCGGGCAGCTGGCTACAGTGTTGGGGCGTACCTCTCGCCCTACGTTTTCGATCTGCGGGAGCGGATCCAGCGGAACGGCGAGATGATCCCGAAGGCCGATTTTGCCCGCTGGGTCTCGGTCCTGCGTCCGCAGATCGAGGCTATCGAAACGGAGACCGATCTTGGTCCGACCACGGAGTTCGAGCTAAAAACCGCGATTGCTTTTTGTTGGCTGGCGGAACAGGACGTGGATTTCGCCGTGATTGAGGTGGGGATCGGCGGACGACTCGACGCCACCAATGTCATCCCGCCGCCGCTGGTTGCCGTAATCACGAGCATCGGGTACGACCATCAGAGCCTCCTCGGCGACACACTGGCGAAGATCGCGGGCGAGAAGGCAGGGATACTCAAGCGCGGCACGCTCGCCTGTGTCACCGCCGTGCCACCGGGCGAAGCATTCGATGCCATCGCTGCGAAAGCGGAGCAGGAGGGGATGCCGCTGCGGACCGTTTCGGCCCCTGCCCCCCCGCAGGACTCCCCCCTTTTGCTGCGCGGACCGTTCCAGCGCCAGAACGCCGCGACCGCCCGCGCCGCCGTGCTGGTCCTGCGCGACCACGGCATCGCAAGCCTTTCGGATGCAGCCCTGCGGCAGGGACTGGCAGGGGCGACCCTGCCGGGCCGCTTCCAGATCGCTCTTTCCGGTGACCCGGCATTAGTCCTTGATGTCGCGCACAACGAGGACGGCGCGCGCGTCCTTGTCGAAGCCCTGAAGGCCGAGATGCCGGGCCGCCGCTATCGCTTTATCGTCGGTATGAGCCGGAACCATGACCCCATTCCGTTTCTGCGCGAACTGATCCCACTTGTCCGCGATTCAGAAATCATCGTGACCGCCCCGCGGTTTCGCCCCAAGCCCATCGGGGAGGTCACAGATGCGGCACGGGGCATCGGCTTGAAGGTGCGCGTGATCGAACCCGCCTCCGCGGCGATCGCACGCACCTTTTCAGCGGCTCTGCCCGGCGAGGTAGTGGTAGTCACCGGTTCGTTTTATACCGTTGGAGAGACGCCGCCGGAGCTGCGCGGCGCAGACAAGGGCGGGTAGCCGGCAGGCGGCAGCCGTTCCTGCCTGCTCGCCGCATCTATCGCCCCATCGCCATGCCACCACCGCCCATCATCGCGCCGCCCATCCCCATTGCCGGACTGTCGGTTCTGGCTTCGGACGACGGTTTGATCGTGGCACAGGAGGGATCTATTCCCGCCAGCATCGTGCCCTGTCCCCGGCTCTCGTGGGCGCGGATCGTCGGCGGGTCGGTGGGGTCGCGCATCTGAATCAGTACGGTCGTACGCGCCTCGCTCGAAACGTTGACACCGGAGCCATGGATGGTCAGATAGGAGAAGAACAGGACATCGCCCGCTTTCGCGGGCACTGGTGTCGCCGCTTCGACCGGGTATTCGGTGGGGTCCAGATGGAAGCTGCCCTCGGCGATATGAGGCAGTAAGCCCAGCTTGTGACTGCCCGGCACCACCCGCACGCAGCCCTTCTCCAGTGGCGCATCGTCAAAATGAAGGATCGCGGCGATCATCGAGTGGCGGTCATGCGGAAAGAAGGGGGCATCCTGGTGCATGGGAAAGGGACTGCCCTTTTCCGGTGGCTTCACAAACGCCTTCGTGTGGTGTAGCTGAACATTGGGACCGATGATGTCGGCGGCAGCTCCCGTCAAGCGCTCATTCACCAGGAGGCGCGCGAATGCCGCCGAATGAAACTGCACATCATGGCAGTGAAGAAGCTGTGTCGAGACACCGCCCGCGATGTCTTTCGCACTGCCCCAGGTGGCGTTGACGCTTCGGATAGCGGAAAGCCGCTCCATCAGATCGTGGGTTTCCCGTCGGTAGGCGGCGGCCTCTTCGGGGGTGAGAAGGCCGGGCACTACCACGTAACCCTTCTCGGCATAAAACGCCTTTTGCTCGTCACTCAGCATGGATTTTCTTTGACTCCTTCGGACAGAACTACCCTCAGTATAGCCAGGAGCACGAGGCGATGTCTTTAGATCAGCGTGCCGGGAGTTTGGATCTCTGAGCCTCTTTTCACCGGGGCCGCCGCGCTCCCCCGCGTGCGGCGAAAGACTCCGGGAGGGCAGCCCACAGTGCGCGAAAAGACGCGGGTGAAGTGGTGGACATCCTCATAACCGACCAGGGTCCCGACCTGCTTGATCGGGTCATCGGTGCGTAGAAGCAGGGTGCGCGCCCGCTGAATCCTGGCCGTTTCGATATAGACCGCCGGCGGAACTCCGGTGAACCGGATGACCAGACGGGTCAGATGGCGCGGCGACAGCCCCACCCGCGCGGCGATCTCCGGCACGGGCAACGGGCGGCCCAGGTTGTCGTGAATGAACTGCACCGCGCGCTGTCCCGCCTTCTCGTCGGCATCCGGAGTGGTCTCCGGCGGCAGAGTGACGGACTCCGCTCCGCCACCTGCCGCGGCGAGCGCGATCAGCAGTGCCAGGATCAGTGCATTTGCCTGCGCGGCAAAGATCGGACCGCCCAGCGGCGCGCTGGTCTCCGATGCCGTGGCGTAAAGCGCATCCCAGGCGGCGCGCACGCTGCCGCCCGTATCCGAAGCGACCAGCGTTTCCGATGCCCCTGCAAATCTCCGAAAGAACGCCGTCATTGCGTCGTCGCCCGGCGATTCGGCGGGGAACTGCAGATGAAAGGTCACCCAGAACAGCTCCATCAAAGGCGGCCCGGCGTTCACGATCTGGTGCAGGACGCCGGGCCGCGAAAAGAACAGGTCGCCGGGACCGATCTCGTGCGGCGTTCCCTCGACCCGGTACTGGCCCTGGCCCCGCGCACCGACCCGGCAGACCTCGAAGTAGGCATGACGGTGGGGAACATTGTCGGGAAGATGCAGACTGTGTGCCCAGTGGGCGATGTCCACCGCGCCTCCCAGGGACCCGGTCCCCCCACCCGCCTCCCGCGGCAGTGCGATGCGTCCCGGCAATCGGTTCAGCCGCTCCAGCCAGTCCATCGGCTCGGCTAAGGCTCCCCGTCGAGCCGGATCACACTGCCGGTCTCGGCGGAGCGCCGGGCGGCATCCAGGATCGCGATCGCGCGCCGCACCTCCGGAAGGCGAACCCGGGGAACCGCACCGCGGAGGAGCACCTCGGCGACGTTCTCGTAGTAGCTGCGCCAGCGGCCCGGCAGAGTCGGCACAACGGTCTCCTCTCCTGTTCCGGTGCGGAGCCGACCGAAGTTTTCCGGCGGTTCGGTCGCGGCATCAATATCGCCTGCCTTCATCGCGGCCTCCTGCGGGTCCAGGCCATACTTGGCCCAGGTGGCCCGGTCGCCATGCACGAGAAAACGCGGCTTGCTGATGGCGCAAAGGCCGGAAAGGTCGCAGATCCCAGTGCCTCCGTCCGCGAATGTCACCACCAGAAGCGCCTCACTCTCGATATCGGCGCTGGGGAAATCGTGGTGCATTCGGCAGTACACCGTCTCAACTGGCTGCGGGAACAGAAGGATCATCTGATCCACGAGGTGCGCGCCCAGATCGTACAGACGACCACCGCCCAGCGCGGCCTGCCCTCTCCAGCCGCCCCATGCTCCGAACCCCTGCCAGGCCATCTCGATCCAGCGGACCTGGCCCAGATCTCCGGCTTCGATCCGCGCCTGCAGAGTCAGAAAGTCCCCGTCCCAGCGTCGGTTCTGAAAAACAGAAAGAAATCGGTCGCTGCGCTCGGCGGCAAGGATCATTCGGTCACAGTCGGCAAGGGTCAGACACATCACCTTGTCGCTGACGACGTGCTTTCCTGCCTCCAGGGCACGAACCGCAAGGTCCGCGTGGGTATGGTTGGGGGTCGCCAGAACCACAAGGTCAATTTCCGGGTCCGCCAGTACGGCTTCGAAGGTTTCGTAGGCGCGGCATCCCCGTTCCGCGACGATTCTTTGGCGGGTTTGGGCATCGCGCGAGGCGATGCCCTGGAGCCTCAAGCCCGGTGCAAGACCGATCAAGTAGCTGTGGAAGCTGCGCCCCGCGAAGCCGTATCCGATTACGGCGGTGCGCACCTCACCAGAAGCAGTGCGGCCAATCGTTGTTCGGATGCTCATATCGCTTTCTTATTCGCCGCGAACGCTGCCATACCTCCCCAGCGGCGGGGAAGCGTCCGCAGGGAAAACAGAAACGGGCCTCTTTGGCGTTCGGATGCTTTATTTTTGCGTCGCCTGTGTCCCCGATACGGTCAGGTCGAAGGCGAAGACACCGGCTGAGGCCGCATCCAACTGCTTCCCCGCGACATTCACCGGGAGCGGAAAGAAAAAGCGGAGGCGCGCCTCCCGACTAGTTTTACCTCATGATACCCAGCCACACCGATAAGAGCGGCAAAGATCGTGGCTGCGGAGGCCACTGGATCTAACCTACCGATTCGATTCCAATTGACACGGCGGGGCGGGCCACTCATAATGGCGGCATGGAAAATCTGCAGCAGATGATCGGGGACGCCCGCACCAACCTGGACGAAACCTACCGTACCCGTGAAGTTGCCCTGATGCACGGGCGCGCGCTCACTCGTACCTGCGCGAACGCCATCCGCGCCATGCATCGCGGCGAGCTTGCCGAGGCGCGGGAAGCGATCAGCGGGGCGCGAGCGGAGGCGCGGCAGGTCGCGGAGGCGCTGGCGAGCCATCCCGGACTTTTCTTCGCGGGCTATGTCCAGGATGCCCATAAGGAACTTGCCGAGGCCGCCGTGCTCCTCGCGCTGCTGGAAGGCGCACCCCTTCCGACCCCCGTCGCACTGGGAATCGAAACAGCGGCGTATCTGAATGGTCTGGCCGAGGCGGCGTCCGAGGGTCGGCGTCACGCTCTGGACTGCCTGCGGCGAGGCGAGGCCGCTCGCGCGGAGATGATGCTTGCCGCGATGGACGATATCCTATCGGCCCTTATGACGCTGGATTATCCTGATGCCGTGACGGGGGGGTTGCGGCGCACCTGCGACTCCCTCCGGGGAGTTGTCGAGCGCACCCGGGGCGATGTGACCATGGCAGTCCTGCAGAAGCGCCTTCTCAGCGCGCTGCCGAATGCCGGTGGCTAAAGCCCTCGGTGAGTTCTGTCCTCGTCTTCCTTTTAGAGAGGACAGAACTCGCCGGGGCGAAGGGCTTACCGCACGAAGAAGTCCGCCGTGTTCCAGAGCAGGATATTGTAATCCCAGCTTCCACTGGCCAGCGACGTTCCGTCTGCGTTGAAGGCCAGCGTTCGCACCGTCGCGGTGTGCCCGCCGACCTGAAGCAGGGGAACCCGCTGAATCGCCTTTAGTGGGGTCGCCGGTAGCTCCCACAGGCTGATCTTGTTATCTCCGCCACCCGTCGCCAGAATTCGGCGCTGGCGTTGGTAGGCCAGCGCGAAGACATCCTCTTTGCCGCTTTGCAGAGTCGCGGTGAGGGTGCCGGTTTCGGCGTTCCACAGTCGCACGAAGCCCCCTTTGCTTCCCGTCGCCAGCGTCGCGTTTCCAAGAAAGGTCACAGTGAGCACGGACAGCGACGAACCGGGGACCGTCAGGGTGCGCCTTGGCTCCAGTGTCCGGGCATCCCAGATATAGACTTTGCCATCCAGACAACCGCCCGCCAGCAGCTTTCCGTCCGGGCTGAACGCAACCGATGAGATCGCGTCTGGCTTCACCTCGCTCTTGCGCGGGGCGATCCTCAGGCGGATTGCCGTCAAACGGGCGGTTTTGTCGTTGCTGCCGCTACCGATGAACTGACCATCCAGACTGAACTTGGCGGAAAGAACATAGCTGGTATGCGCGCTGAACAGATTCCCCCCTATTTCCTTGCCCGCTGCCAGATCCCATAGCTTGATCTTGTTGTCCCAGCCGCAGGTGACAAGCTGCTTTCCGTTCGGACTGAACGCGATCTCGCTGACATAGTTACCGTGCTTACCAAGAATAGACTTGGGCAGCCCGGATGCGGCGTCCCACAGACGGATCGTTTTGTCCCGGCTTCCGCTCGCCAGAGTTGCGCCATCGGGACTGAAGGTCACACTGTTGACATATTCGCTGTGCCCTAACAGCCTCGCTCTCGGGGCCGCCGACGGGTTCATGTCCCGCGCGGTCAGACGCGGCTTCACGGTCGGGGTCGGACGCGGGGTCGGCTTCGGAGTGGGCCGGGGGGTCGGACGGACCGTCGGTGTGGGCGTCGGCGAAGGTGTCTGAGTCGGGGCGGGGGTCGGGGTAGACGTCGGCGCGGGGCTTGGCGTAGCCTGGGGAGCGCCGTTGCTGCCGCGCGCATAGGGCCATTCGCGAACACGGGCAGTGCTGTCCAGAGACAGCAGGATTTTCCGGCTCAGGTCCGCGAACGATAGCGCACGAAGCGGTCGAATGGCAACGAACGTATCCTCGGGTGTCAGCCGCATCGGCGTTCCGGTGATTGCACCCGGCAGCCGAAAGACCCGAACCAGGGCGTCGTCGCCGCCGCTTGCTGCGAACTTCCCATCGCTGCTCACCAGCACCGTCCGGATTGGCCCCTGGTGCAGTTCCTGGGTGGCGGCCTCTTCGCTCAGTGCGCTGCTGAAGAACCGCAGCTTGCCGTCGCCTCCCCCCGCGACATATCCCCCTCGCGCATTCAGCGCAATGCTGAACAGCGGCACCGCGATATCGGTTTTGTTCTGGTAGATGAGCATGCCGCTGGCAGGGTTAAGAGCAAAACGGACCAGTGTCTGGTCGCCGCTGTCGGCGACAATCAGTTCGTTGTCCGAGATGTTAAAGGCGAGACCCGTAATGGCGGAGCGTCCGCCGAGTGTGCCCCTGGCCTCATCCGGCTCTTTCAGCTCGGCAGTGCGCGTGCCGGTCAGGGTGTTGAAAATACGGACCACCCTTCCCTCGCCCGCGGCGGCAAGGGAAGCACCGCTATTAGAAAACGCAAGAGCATAGACCCGGTTCGCGGGCCTTCCGAGGAGGCGGATCGGTTTTCCCGATACCCGGTCATAGAGATAGATGTCATTCGCAGGCGTGACAGCCGCGAACTGGGCGCCATCCGGGCTGAGTGCGGCGGGGGGCACGGGCCTGACCTCGGCGACGGCGACAGAGGGCGCCTGCGCCGCTGCTGCCAATGTGACGGTCGCCGCCACACCCGAGAGACCGATCAAGGGAAGGGCTGCGAGCAGCCCGTTCCAACTACGCATGAGCCATATTCTCCTCGGTCACCGCTGCCGTCCCTGGCGGCGGAGGGCGGTGACCCGTGATTGATTGGGGTACTGGTTTGAGATTCGTCACCGCGAGCTGCCCTGTAGGAGCGGCACCCGCAAACGTTGGCACTGCTGACGCTACCGGCACTACAGGTTGGTGCCGTCTGCACCGCCCCCGTTGGTGGGGGTTGACTGGGGCCGGGGGGTTTCCGGGGCGCGAGTGGGACGCGGACGGGGCGTCCGCTCCGGCTCCGGGGTTGGTCGTACCCTGCGTGTCGCTTCCGGCTCTGGAGTCGGTCGCACCCGCCGCGTCGGTTCCGGCTCCGGGGTGGATTGCGTCTCCGCATTCCGGGCCGCCGCCGCGACGGCTTTTCTGCGAGCCTCCTCTATCTGGGCGACCGCGGCGGCGGCGCTGCTGCCGGCGGCCCGGCGGACCTCAGGCAGGAGCGTGTCCAGCGTTTCTCGGTAGCGGGAATAGGTCCAGTTCTCTCTGTCCGCGAAGGCCTTCGCGTAGTCTTCGGGTGACAGCGTCTCTTTATAGGCGTTCTTGATCGCCTTGGTCGTTATGTCGCGAAGCTCGTTTTCGGTGGGCGCCTTGCCGCTAGCCGATGCGGCGACGGTCGCCTCCGACTTTGCTTTCAGGACCGCGAGGGGCAGGGTGTCGCGGGAGAATTTCTGTAGCAGCGCCTCGGGCGTGACGGCCACGGCGGCTCGATTGGGATTGGGTGTCGCGGATTTCGGCGCGACTGCCACCGATGGTCTGCCGCTCTTTTCGCCCCCATTTTTGGGCGCTGCCGGCTGGCCTGCGAACTTCAGCGCCGCAAATCCGAACAGTGCAATAGCAGCAGCGGCACCCGCGCCGATCAACAGGCTGTTACTTTTTTTGACGGGCAGCGACCCATTTGGGGAGAGACTGTTGTTTGCGGCGGATGTCTTGCTGCCGTTTTGCGGGTCCTGCCGGGTTGTCGCTGCCCCGTTGGTGAGGGCGGCAGTGTCGGGAGCGGTGTTTTTGCGCGCAGCGAAGGGGTTGGGGTGCCGGACTTTCTGCACCTCCTGCGCGAGGCCGGTATACTGCGCGGCAATCTCCGCAAGACGGGTCGCGGAGGCAGGATTGTCCAGTCGCTTTTCCACGGAGGCAAGGTCGCTGCTGACCTGGGTAGATTTACGGCTGGCATCCGCGAGGCGCTGCCGAAATTGATCCGGCCCCTCGCTGTTTACCCGATCCGCCGCTGCGCTGATCGCAGCGATGATCGCATCCGAATTCGCCAGCAGCGAGACGATCAGCCCGGAGACAACCGCATCGCCGTCCGAAACGGTGGGAAGCGCGGATTTCACGCCCGCCGCCAGTTCGGACGCCAGATCCGTAGCTTCGCGCAGTGTCATTGCCTGCGGCGCGGCGGCGCGCAGCACGATCTCAAAGGTATTCTCCGGCACATAGCCCCGGCTGGTCCACCACGACGCGAATGTCGGCGGGTCCTTTGCCGCCCCGACCGCGGCGACATAGTCTTCCAGGGAGTGGACATTCTCCGGTGTGGAGAGAGCATTGTTGTCCGGAATGCTCGTAAACGCGGCAGGCTTGCTGCTGACCACCGCCACCGGAACCGCTGTGAGCAGCGGGTCGCGCTGGTTTGCAAGAAAGGCATCTCGAACCAGGTCAGGCAGCTTCAGAGTGCGCACCAGAAAAGGGTTTCTGCCAAGCCGCATGAATATTTCCGGGCTAAACAGAAGGCTGACGTACTCCAGCGCGGTCCGTACCCCGTCCGGATTCGGGGCCGTCGAGACCCGGGTGATGATGTGGTCGCCGGTGGACCGTGCCCGCCAGTACAGATACACCTCGCGGTCGCGGGGGAACAGCCGGATCTCCGAGTGCGGGTGAAACTGAACGCAGAGGCTGGAGACCTCGCGCACCAGTTCGGGAGATTCCCCCGCGCTGCCGGTCGGCTCATAATCCGCGGTCACGGTGCTGCCGGTAAACAGGACCACCCAGCGAACGGGCACGGTCTGCCCGTTCGTTCCTGGGGTCGCTGCGGCGGCTGCTGCGTTGCTGCTGATGCTCATTCGTTACGGTACCTTTTAGGACTGTTGATACGATAGGTCCGCCGTTGCCAGGCGAGGCGGCAGGGGGTCAGACTTCCGTACTGACCCCGAGGCTCTGCCCCCAGGTCACTGGCACACTAGGCCTTGGCCGCACGCTCCTCCGCGATACGCTCCGTTTCCAGAACGGCTTCGATGCGCCGCCGGACTTCGGGCGATGATCCAAACAGGAAGGTGCCCAGGTCCGCAAACAGGGTAACATTCCAGCGCATGACCTTGGAGGTCATCCAGAGCAGCGGCGAGGCGCAGCCCGTCGGCGTGATAGTCGGTGGCGGTGTTCCCAGTGCGAACGGGCGCTTGGGGTCAGGACGACCGTCCGGTCCTTTTTGCGGCTGCGAGTAGGTGATCGCCGAGGTGATCCAGGTGGTGAACTCCGCGAAGCCCGGCCCGCGCTCCGCATTCATCTTCCGCCACTCAGTCTCCAGTTCGTCATACTGGAACTCTTTGAGGCCCGCTTCTAGCTGGGCCATGTCAATCAGGCCCGTGTTCGGGTCCACGAATTCATCACACTTGGTCAGGACCATCGCGACCGGGACGACACGCCGTTTGCCGTTGCGGTCCACCAGCCGCTGCATGACAGTGCGGTAGGCGTTGCGTACCTCCAGCCAGTCTGAGTCTTTGCGGTTACGGCGCACGTAGGACATATCCGCAATGAGGATCAGGCCGTCCGTGTCGTCCACACGCTCCCAGAACTCATTCACGACGCGCGAGTCGGCGACACGCCCGGCAATCGCGCCTCCGGGGTAGTCCAGGAACGAGAACCGTGCCACCTTGTCCTGTCCCAGCGACAGGTCGAACGGCAGGTTCTGGCTCGAGACGGTTCCAACCGGAAACTGGTAGTTGATATAAAGCTCGCGGGCTACATCTTCGAGGGAAACGGCGGGGCTGCCGCCGCCCGTGCCCATGGCGCCAATGGGATCCACTGCGCCGCCGGGCGTTGGGGTGATTCGGAGGTTGCCCAGGTTCTGGGTAGACCATTCATAGAACGCCCCCGCAAGCAGGACCGTCTTACCGGACTCGCGCCCCCCAACAACGGTCAGGGTAAGTTCCACCGGATTGGTACCGTCCACCACCCCGCTGGTGCGGCGTTTTTTCAGGTTAGACAGGTTTTCATCTGCAGTCGCGGCCCAGAAGATAATCATCACCGACCCGATGAATAGAATCAGGGCGGCCAGCCCCAGAATCATCGCCAGGGAGCTGTTGCCGCTGGTCACCAGAGTCCGCAGTCCCCGCTCCAGGGGTCGTTCCAGTACCGAGATCAGCAGCGCCTGGACCGCGACCTGCGCCACCGCCGCCCCCGTGCCGCTGCTGACCAGGCTTTCCCGGCGGATGGCCAGAATGCGGGCGGCGAATACGGCGAGAACACTCGCGAACAGCAGCAGGGGCAGCCGCCATTTCAGCCACTCCTCCGTGGAGGTCACGGAAGAGGGACCAATGCCGGTCACGAACGCCACTCGAATGAATCCGAAGTACAGGAAACCGGTCGCGACCCCGACCAGAAGCCAGTCCCGCACCGCTTCGACCGGCTCGTGCCAGCGACCGAACATCCCCGGCAGCACCAGGCGTGGAAGGCCGGTCGCGAGAATCGCCGCGAAAACGGTCGCCGAGGTTACCAGGGCAAGATCGAATGCGGGCGAGGGGCGCGAGGGCGCAAACGGCAGCCAGGCAAAGAAGAGCAGAATCGCCCCCAGTAGCCCCCATTTCGCCAGTCGGCTGGTGCGCATACGGCTGAGGGGGTCCAGAACCGGCGAAGGACGCTGCCTGCCGATACTGTCGGGGATCGCGCTTCCCGGCGCGGTTGGCGCGCCAGAGGGCGCGTTGCCGCTTCCACCGGGCGTAGATGCCCCCCCATAAGCCTTGGCGCCGGTTCGGGCCGCCGGATGCGCCGGGGGGGCGGTCGGCGGCGCGCCCGCGGCAGAGGGGGGACCGACTGCGACAGGCGGCTGCACCGTCGCAGTCGCTGACCCGTGAACGGAAGCGCCGTTTGGCGCTTCCAGGGTCGGCGGTTCGGCGGCGGCAGGAACATACATCTCCAGTGTTCGGTCGTCCTCTTGCATGGGGCAAGCCCTTTCTGCGTCCAGCCCGCGCTGGCATCCCTCGGTTGTTGCGCCGGAAGGGCGCGATCGGGCGCGGCGGGGCGATAGCTGCGGAAAAGAATCCGGTATGCCATATATCACCGAATTCGCTATCGCCCAGGATGCCCTGCGCGGGTACTGCCCTCGTGCTTCTGCACGAAAGAATCTCAAAGAGTCTCAAAAAATCTATTCGACAGGGTGACGCTTTCTCCCTGTCTTCGCCTCGTGGATCGCGTGGATCATCCGTGGATACGGTTTGAGCGGTCTTCTTAGCTAGCAATATACCCGGATACTAATAATTCAGCGACGTGGCAGCGGAGCAAGAAGATCGTCGCCCCGATCCAGATGTCGGAACTCCTGCTGTTCTTTTGTTGCCGCACGGGCGGCTCCCAGCGGCAGCGTAAAGCGCGCCGCGGCCTTTGCCATGCTTTCGGCGGCGACCGTTACGCTCCAAAGGGCGGCTCGTACCAATCGCCGCGCAGTCTGCGAAAGCGTGCCGCTTTCGCGCAGTTCATGGAAATGAACGGCAGTCTCTTCTTTTACCGCCCAGTACGCCCGGTACTGATCAGCCACCGCCGCTCCCGCCCCTTCTTTACCCTCGATGGCAAAGGCAACCCGGCTGTTCATCTCGATCGCCTGTTCCGTGACCCGCTTCAGGTGCGGGAGGGCGTCCCGTCCCGATGGCCCCTCCAGTGGAAGCAACAGGGCGATCTGCCAGGCATAGCGCGCGGCCTGGAGAGCGCAGAGCAGGTCCAGAGCGCTTTGCAAAGTACGGTCAATCCGGCTTTGCTGAATCGCGGTCAGCGAGGTTTCCAGCAACAGCCCGCGAGAGCGCTGCTCGATCCGCCGGGCAAGCGTCTGGCCCGTGGTCACCGCCCCAAACGGTGAGTGGGCGGGAAGAGCGGATGCCACGGGGTCTTTTCGCTTCAGTCGGCTGACGCTGCCGGAGACAGGGGGCGGACGCTTGACCCGCACCAGCACCGTCGCGGTCATGTTGAGCAGGGTCAGCAGATCGTTTTCCATTTCCTGAAGCACCGCGTCCCGCGAGGGGTCCTGCCCCGGAGCTACCTCCACAGGTACACCCTTTGGGCCAGAAAGAGGATCGGATATGGTTGCCCGGGTCACGGCGGAGGTCCGTTTGCGCCTCAGGGATGCGGGAGGAGCCTCAGGCGGCGGCGCAGCTACCGCCGGGGTCGCGGCGCTCTCCCGAGGGGGCTTAGCCTCTTGCGCATCGGAAGACAGGCGAGCTGTCTGGAACCGGGAAAAAACCCTGGCGAAAAAAGTGCCTGCTGCCCCTGACACGGTGATAATGCTCCGTTCTTCCTGTTTTACACAGGACCTCCCTGTTATTATTGCCCGTTGCCACCCCGCTCCTTATGGCGGGTTTCACAGTTTGGCAGCGCCACGGTCTGCCGAACGGCAGGAGCGCTGCATGTCTTTGGTGAATACTGAGAGGAGCCTCAGCCAGAACGCAGCGTTTTAACCGGAAGGATCAGACCAACTTCTATGCCGCGACACCGGCAGCCGAAACCACAGCGCGTCGTCACCGTGCTGATTGCCGCCACTCTGCTGATGAGCGGTCTGTACTGCAGGAGCCGGCAGGAAGTGCCTACCTCCCCTTCGGTCGCGACGGCACCACCGCCGGGTCCCCCCAAAGTATCAAAACGCCCGCGACGTCAAACGCGGCCCGATCCGCCCGCCTCGCAGGGAATCCGGGACGGGGGCGGTATCATCGCCCCCACAAGCGGCGACCCGAACCTGCTCCTCGGCAACCCCAGCCGCGCCACCGCGAGTGTCACCGACCGTGACAACTACCTTCTGGAGCGAAAGCAGTACGCTCTTTCCTATAACAATGCCGACGGACGGCCCAATTGGGTAAGCTGGCGGCTGGTGAGCGAAGACCTCGGCCCGGAGGAGCGCGGTCAGTTTCAGACCGACCCGGATCTGCCGGAGGGCTTCACCACGGTCGCCCCGACCGACTATCGGGGCAGCGGCTACGACCGGGGCCATCTGTGCCCGTCCGGCGACCGCACCGCCAGCCGCGAAGCCAACGATGCCACCTTTTACATGAGCAATATGATGCCCCAGGCCGCGGACAACAACCAGAAAAGCTGGGCCACGCTGGAAAACTACTGCCGGGACCTCGCGAACGCGGGAAACGTTCTTTACATCGTCTGCGGACCGGTCGGCAAGGTCGGCACCATCGGGCGTGTCGCCGCGGTCAGCGTTCCCGAGTCCACCTGGAAGGTGGTCGCCGTTCTGCCGCGCCGCGCCGCCGGGCTGGCACAGGTAAGCACGAAAACCCGCGTCTTTGCCGTGATTATCCCGAACCGAAACGGGCCGGACATCGCGGACGGCGACTGGGGCAAATGGCGCGTCCCAGTCCGCGATGTCGAAAAAGCGACGGGCCTCGACTTTTTCTCCCGCCTTTCGCCCTCCCTGCAAAGCGCCCTGGAGACCCGCACCGATGACGAATAAGAAGCGAGGAAGTCACCCATGGACCGATTCAAAAACACCGTTCTGCTTGCCCTGACTTATGGGGTCAGTGCATTTCCGGCCCCTGTCGCGAGCCTGGCACAACCGGCGCCCAGCAAGCCGGTGCCGATCCGCGCCGCCCCGTTCGCAAATATCGTCTGGAGGGTCAGCAAATCCCGGCAGGTCACGCCCGGTCAATTGTATGTGTTTCTGTCCGACGGGACACTGGTCATTACCTCCGGGGGCGGTCGGCCAGCCTTCGGGTCGTGGACCTACAAAAACGGAGCATTCACGATGACCGAGGAGGGGCAGCGCTACAAGGTGTTCATTCGCAGACTGACTGCCAGCGAATTTCAGATCAAGATCCTCTCGCCGGGTGAACCTGTCGAGATGACCCTGGTTCCGGCACGCGGCGCGTAGACCTCGAAGCCGATGGTGAGCCGCGGAAATCGCCTGAGCTGGAACGGTGTCGAACAGGTCCTTGACACGCCGGAGGTGCTGTGGGACTGTTTCGACCGTGTGCGCCAGGTGGCGCACACAGAACTCTGGCTGTATCAGAAAAATGGGGCCGCTTTATGTGTCCTGACCAACCGAGACTGCGCCTGGCTGATGTTTCTGAGGGACCGCGAGGGGGATGCGGGTTTCAGCTCGCGCGATCCCGATTACGCGGGTCCCAACGACGCCCTGATTGAATTTTTTCTGGCAAACGGTCAGTGTGATGCGTACCCGGCGGCCTGGACCCTGTCACTGGAGGAGGCACTACGCGGGGCGGAGTATTTTGTCCTGCACGGGGAGCGGGCACCCTGGATCACCTGGCATGACGATTCCCAGGGCGACATCGCGGAGCCGAAACCGTGAATCGCACCCCCCATACCCTGTCGGAAGAAGGAGCCGCGAAGTCATGGCATTGAAGCCGCCCTATCCCGATTTGAATGCGATCATCGGCCTGATTGGAGAGGCGGGGCAGCACCTCGCAGAGATCGGAGCCTCGGAGGGGGCAGCGGGCAATATCTCCACGCTGCTTCGCTGGCCCGTGCCCGAAGTCGTGGATCTGTTCCCGCAGCGCGAGACCTTTGTGCTGCCGCTCGCGAACGGCGACGAAGCCGCGCCCGAACTCGCCGATGCGACCATCGTGGTCTCCGGATCGGGCCGCCGTCTGCGGGAGATCGCCCGCGACCCGCGCGGGAACCTTGCCGTGATCCAGATCGGACCGGACGGTAAATCTTCGCGCGTCTACACGTCGCGGCTTCGCCTGTTCACCAGGCCGACGACCGAACTCGTCTCGCACCTCGGCATCCACCGCTGGGCTGTCGGGCGCGATCCGGAGGTCAATTTCCATGCGGTGGTCCATGCTCAGCCGCTGCACATCGTGTATCTGTCGCACCTTCCGGATTATCAGGACACAAAAGCGCTGAACGAACGGATTCTGCGCTGGCAGCCGGAAACCATCGTCCAGGTGCCCGATGGGGTCGGGTTCACCCCTTACACGATGCCCGGATCTCCCGAGCTAATGCAGGCGACGCTTGCCGCCATGGAGAAGCATGCGGTCGTGGTATGGGCCAAGCACGGTTTGATCGTTCGCTCCGATACCAGTGTCAAGAAAGCGGTGGACCTGATCGAATACGTCGAGGTCGCGTCGCGCTACGAGTACGTCAATCGAACCAATGGGAATGTCGCCACCGGCCTGACCCCCGACGAACTGCGCGCGCTCTGTGCGTATCACGGCGTCCCGCAAAGCGTGTTCTAGACGCCCTTTATCTTCGGGCTGCTGGCACCCCGCAAGCGGCGCGGCACGGCCTGTCTTTTCCGACGAAGGTTCACGATGCCACGCCGGTGAATAGAAGGCGTAAAGGACTCGCAAAACTATTGCTTTCAGTCAGGACACTCTGCATGATGCTCAGCTTGATCGGCCTCAGCGCCCCGGATGCCGAAGCCCAGCAACTCGCCTCTCAAGCCCCACCGGTACCCGATTACTCTGCGCGGATCCTGACCCCACCCGCCCCGCGGGCGCCCCGCATCAACGGACCGAACATTTACGGGCAACGCCCTGGCAGTCCGTTTCTCTACACCATTCCGGTCACTGGTGACCGTCCGATAACGCTCTCGGCGCGGGGACTGCCGAAGGGGCTGACGCTGGACCCGCAGACCGGGCAGATCACAGGCAGAGTCGCCGATGCAGGCGATTTCCGGGTGACGCTTGCCGCAAAGAACGCGCGTGGCACGGGCGAAAAGAAGTTCAGGATCGTGATCGGGGAAAAGATCGCGCTGACCCCCCCGATGGGGTGGAATAGCTGGAACTCCTGGGCGGGTAGGGTGAACGAGGATCTGGTGCTGCGCTCGGCAAAGGCGCTGGTCAGCACCGGCCTGATCAATCACGGGTGGTCGTATGTGAACATTGACGACACCTGGCAGGGCGAGCGTACCGGGCCAAATCAGGCGCTGCTCAGTAACGAAAAGTTTCCCAATATGAAAGGGCTGTGCGATCAGCTCCACGCCATGGGCCTGAAAGCCGGTATCTACTCCACTCCCTGGATCACCTCATACGCCCATTATCCCGGTGGATCCAGCGAAGCACCCGATGGCAAGTGGACACGTGAGGTACAGGGGAAGGATACATACAAACGCATCGGGCCGCACCATTTCGCGGAAGCAGATGCCCGTCAGTGGGCCGACTGGGGATTCGATTACCTGAAATACGACTGGGACCCGAACGATGTCGCGAGCACGACCGAGATCTGTGAAGCCCTGCGCAAAAGCGGGCGGGACATCGTTCTCAGCCTTTCCAACAGCGCCCCGCTCGAAAAAGCGGCAGATTGGGCGCGCCTGTCAAACGCCTGGCGCACGACCGGCGACATCGTGGACATCTGGGGGAAAGCCCCTTCCGGCTGGCAGCGCGGGTATGCCGAGATCGGTTTCGGGCAGGACCGGTGGGCGCCCTTCGCCGGTCCTGGACACTGGAACGACCCCGACATGCTGGTGGTCGGTTACGTCAGCCTGGCCCAGGCGATGCACTATACCCGCTTGAGCGCCGATGAGCAGTATACGCATATCACGCTCTGGAGCCTGCTGGCCGCACCACTGCTGATCGGCTGTGATCTGGAACGTCTGGACCCCTTCACACTCAGCCTGCTCACCAATGACGAGGTGATTGCCGTGAACCAGGATGCTCTTGGCAGGCAGGCAGTGAGGGTCTCCGGACCGGAGTTCGTCCCGCCGCCCGCCCCCGCGAAGGACCAGCCGCTTCCGGCCCCTTCCGAGAACCCTGGCGGCAACGCCCTGGTCTACGCCAAGCCGCTTGAGGATGGCTCGGTGGCCGTCGGCCTGTTCAACGTCGGCCCGGGGGAAACGACAGTGACCGTGCGCTTTGCCGATCTAAAGCTTGGTGGGCGCCGGTCGGTGCGCGATCTCTGGCGGCAGAAAGACCTGGGCGTCTTCGACGGCAATTACCATGTTTCCGTGCCAAGTCACGGCGCGGCTCTGGTGAGGGTCCAAAAACCTTGACTTCCGTGACGGAACCGCCGCCGAACTCGACCCATCCGCTGTCGAGGGCGGAGTGGCGCACCTGGCTTGCGGAGCATCACACGCAGCCCGGTGGGGTGTGGCTGATCGGCTACAAGAAAGGCACCGGTAAGCCCCGCTTCGACTATGACGAGGCGGTGGAAGAGGCGCTCTGTTTCGGCTGGGTGGACAGCAAGCCCGCCAAACTCGACGACGAGCGGTCTCTGCTCTGGTTCGCGCCGCGCAAGGCCGGGACCGGCTGGTCCAAACCGAACAAGGAGCGGGTAGAGCGACTGATCACAATGGGCCTGATGACGAAAGCGGGTCTTGCCAGGGTTGAAGCCGCGAAGCGAGACGGATCGTGGAACGCACTGGACGGGGTGGAAGCGCTGGAAATCCCCCCGGATCTGCAGGAAGCGCTGGCGGCAAGCGAACCCGCGCTGGAAAACTTCCAGGCCTTTCCCCGCTCTGCTCAGCGCGGAATCCTCGAATGGATCCTGACCGCCAAACGCCCGGAAACGCGCCGGAAGCGGATCGAGGAAACGGCCCGGCTCGCGGCGCAAAACGAGCGCGCGAATCAGTGGCGAAGGGGCGCTCCCACCCTTTTCCCCCAGTGACACCCACTCAATGCGGAATACCTTGCCCGGGTCACGAATCCTGATTCCTGAAGAGCGTCAGGATGGGATCGCAGGGAGGCGTATCAAATGAACGAGTATTCGAATTCCCCTTTGTACCGGGTTGCCATTATCGGCTGCGGGAAGCGAGCACGGGCACATGTGCCGGGTCTGCTCGCCGACAGTCGTTGCACGGTCGTCGCGCTGGCCGATGTTTCCCGCGCGGCCGCCGACGCAATGAACACGGACTACGGGTTCGGCGCGGCGGTCTACTTGGACCACCGGGAACTGCTCGAACGGGAGCGGCCCGATGTCGTGATCGTGACCCTCTGGACCCCGCTGCATCTGCCGGTATATAAAGACTGCGTCGCAGCGGGGGTCCGCGCGGTTCTTTCGGAGAAGCCAATGGCCCCGGCCTGGGGCGAGTGCCTGGAGATCGCCCGCATCGCCGAGGAATCCGGCTGCCAGCTTACCTTCTGTCACCAGCGGCGCTTCGCCCAGGGGAATCAGCTTGCGCGGCATCTGATCGCGGAGGGGCGTCTGGGCAAACTGGAGCGGATGGACCTGTTTTCGCCGCCCAACCTTCTGGACTGCGGAACACACACCCTCGACCAGGCACTCAGCTTCAACGAAGAGATACCCGCGAAATGGGTGCTTGGCGCGGTGGACACGACACAGCTGCTTCAATGGTTCGGGGTCAGTGCCGAGGGAATGGCAACGGGAACTCTGGTGTTTGGGAACGGGGTGCGGGCCAGCATTCAGGTCGGTGGGCCGGATATGGACCTGTGGGGCGGGGTACGTGTGACTGGCAGCGAGGGGTTCCTGGAGGTGCTGTGGGACGGTCAATTTCAACGGGCCGTGGTGTATGCGGACCCCGCCTGGCAGCCTCCGACCCTCCCCGATGAAACCGCGGATGCCCCGATGATCGGGGTCGTTCGCAATGCCCTGGACTGTTTAGAGTCCGGAGCGGAACCGGAGCTATCCTACCAGAAAGCACTCCGGGCCAGCGAGATCATCTTCGCCCTGTATGAGTCAGTGCGAAGCCATACCCGCGTTGCGCTGCCGCTCACAGGTGTTTCGGATAATCCGTTTCTCACGATGCTGGCGAATGGTGAGTTTGAGCAAAATGAGGAGAAGCCAAATCATGACTGAGGCAAAGGTCGGGTTGATCGGGATCGTTGGGGCCGAGTCCAAGCAGGACTTCTGGGGCACGATGGAGCGAGTCGCCGCTATCGGCTACCAGGGCATCGAGGGGACACCGGGCGCACTACTGGAGGGCGATGTGGGGGAGAACCTCCAGCGGTTTCACGACCTGGGTCTGCAGGTACTGACTGTCAGCGCCAGCCGTGAGCGGCTGCAGACCGATCTTAGCGGCATTGTCGCGGAAGCGAAATCCCTTCAGGCACCGCGCGCAACCGTCTGGTGGGGACCCTGTGAGACCAGGGAATCGGTACTCCAGGATGCCGCCCTTTACAATGAGGCCGGGGCGCGACTCGCTGCGGAAGGCATCAAACTTTGCTATCATAACCATGAGCACGAGTACCGAACGGCTTTTAACGGCGTCTGTGCGATGGACATTCTTGCCGAACACACCGACCCCTCGTCGGTGTTCTTCGAACTGGATATCGCCTGGATCACCTTTGGCGGCGCGGACCCAGTGGCTGTCCTGCGCCGCATGGCAGATCGGACTCCAGCCATTCACATCAAGGATCTGTTTGCCCTTTCGGAGCGGGGGCAGTTCACGGCGGTCGGTACGGGTGTCGTGAAGGTCAAGGAGTCCATCCAGGTAGCCCGGGAAACCGGTATCGAATGGATGGTAATTGAGCAGGACACGCTTCGCAGCTTATCCGCCTTCGAGACAATCACGGTCAGTTATCTGAATCTTAAAGAGGCCGGTCTGCTGTCCTGAAGTCCGGTGTTTGAGGCTCCGTGATTACCGGCGATTCCTCTTGCTCTGCTATCTGCTATGGGGCAAGCCTGCCCCGGCATGTCATTACGCCGTCTTGGTTTTGGTCTTGGTCTTGGTCTTGGTCTTTGCTGCAGGGGAGGTATAACAACGCTATGTCAAGTACGGGACATCTGCCAGACGATGAGCCGAAATCTATCCTTGATTCCGGAGTGGACATCGGGCACGTTCACCTCAAAGTGGCGGACCTGGACCGCGCCCTCGCTTTTTATCAGGGCGTTCTGGGCTTCGCATTGACCCAGCGTTATGGGGCGCAGGCCGCATTTCTGAGTGCGGGCGGTTATCACCACCATATCGGGCTAAACACCTGGGAAAGCGCGGGGGGCCGCCCGCCCGCGCCCGGTACGACCGGCTTGTTTCACTTTGCAATCCGATATCCGACACGGCGCGCCCTTGCGGATGCCCTCCGGCGGCTTATCGAGGCGGGCATCGCGCTGGACGGGGCATCCGATCATGGTGTCAGTGAAGCGCTCTATTTGCGCGACCCGGATCAGAATGGGGTCGAGCTTACCTGGGACCGACCCCGCGATTCCTGGCCCCGATCCAAGAGTGGGGAGATCACTCTGTATACTCGCGCACTCGACCTGCCGTCCCTGCTGGCGGAGGTTGCCCCAATTTTATGAGCGGCCTTGTCTATTCCACGCAGCAAGGCCGTTTGTGCCCGGACTGTGGTCAGCCGGTCGCCAAATGTGACTGCGCCCGCACTCGTCCCGCCGCCAGGGTAAGCCGCGCCCCCTCAGCGACCGTGAACCCGGTTCCCCGGGACGGCATCGTTCGCGTGGGACGGGAGACCAAGGGGCGCAAAGGAAAGGGCGTCACGATTGTGACCGGGGTTCCCCTTCCCGCCGCGGAACTCGCCGCGCTTTGCACCGCCCTCAAGAAGAAGTGCGGGAGTGGCGGCGCTCTCAAGGAGGGTGTCATCGAAATTCAGGGGGACCACCGCGACACCATCGCGGACGAGATGACCGCGCAGGGATGGACCGTCAAACGTATGGGTGGGTAACCAGGGATCGAGCAGATTGTCTCCCCCACTGCTTTACCTCAGATTTACCTCAGGCGCACCACTAGCGCAGCCTATTGGGATGTGGGCCTTGCTCGCGTCCCTCTACAGGAATACCGATAACGGAGGGCATGGCGGCATAACGGTCCCGAGACAAAGCCGGAAGGCACCGCCGCCCGGGGCGGCGAATAGTGGAGTCATGCCGCGCCGAATCCCTTTTTATGTCTGCGACAGCTTTACCACCACGCCGTTTCAGGGCAACCCGGCGGGCGTTTTCTTCGACACTGGTGCCACGCTCACGGGTGACGAAATGCGCCGCCTCGCGGGAGAAGTGCACCTCGAAAGCGCGTTCGTGCTTTCGTCACGCGCCGGAGATGGACACGATGCGGACCTGAGGCTGCGCTACTTTACCGGAGTTTGCGAGGTGCCGTTCTGCGGTCATGCCACTATTGCCGTTCTGTTCGCGCTTCTGGCACGGGGCGAAATTCAGCCTGGACAGACGCTTCAGGCCGCGACAGAAGCGGGCATACTGACCATCGGGATCACCGACAGCAGGTACGGTGTCCTGCATCCAAAAATGCCCACCTTTGGCGGTCCGCTCACCGCCGAGGAAACAAAAGCGGTGGCCCGCGCGCTTGGTCTTACCGACAGAGAAATCGGGCGGGACCCGATGCCGGTGCAGCAGGTTTCGACCGGGACCCCCTGGCTGCTGGTTCCGGTCCAGTCCCGCGAGACCGTGGACCGAACGCCCACCGATTTCGCCGCTATTGCCGCCCTCTCCGAGAAGCACGGCACGTTCGGGTGCTACGTCTTCACCATTCTTGATCCGATCGCGGAGACAACTGACAGCCTCACCGTCTGGTCGCGCTGCTACGCTCCAATTGCGGGGCTGAACGAGGACCCCGCGACCGGCAGTGCCTCCGCTGCACTGGGGGGCTATCTCGCCCAGCACGGCGTTCTGCCTGTCGCGCCAGGGAAAGATTGCTCTTTCACCGTGCTTCAAGGGTTCGCGGGCGGACGCGGGGGCACTGTGGGCGTCCGGGCAGAGCGCGACCACAGCGGCACCCTCTGCAAAATCGCGGTGCAGGGGGAGGCGCTGGTCCTTTCCGAGGGTGCGTTTACCCTGTCTTGACTCTGGCCCTAGCCGGTGCTCTGCATCGCGGCGGCGATTCCGGTGATAGACAGCAGCAGTGCCTCGCGGAGCGAAGGGTCTGCCTCAGTTGCGCCGCCGTTCGTCTGGGTTTCGTGGGCATCCATCAGCGCGACCTGGAGCATCGAGATCGGAAGCACGGCGGGGTTCCGAAGCGAGATGGTGCTGCGAACAGCCTTCGCATGCCCCAGCAGTTCTTCCTGTTGCGTGACCGCAAGCACCCATCGGCGAGTCCGCGCATGCTCTTCCGAGATCTGTGTGTGGAACTTCTCCCCCAGTGATTTGGGGTCTGTCCGGGCTGCATACCGCGATGCCGTCTCCAGGTGCGCCCGCGCCAGTTCTAGCTGCGCGTTGTCAATCACCGTCCGAAAGAACAGCCACTCCCGGTACAGGCGCTGCAGAAAGGCGAGGCGTTCTTGGTTCTCCCCCCCCGCCGGGGGGGAAGAAACAAACCACTCCAGCGCCGCGCCAAGTCCGTACCAGCCAGGGAGGACATAGCGGCTCTGGATCCAGGCGAAGACCCAGGGGATCGCGCGCAGGTCATCCACGCTGGAGAGCTTCTTACCAGAGCGGGAAACGGGGCGCGAGGCGATCGGCAGGCGGCTGATATGGGCGATCGGGGTTCCCTGGGCGTAGAACAGCCAGAACTCCGGGTCATCATGGACCATGGCTCGGTAGAACGCGCGGGAGTGGGCCGCCATTTCGTGCATCGCGGCCAGCCAGTCTTCCGGCTCCTTTGGGTCGGTGCTTGCGGCGAGGTCACGATCCGCGGTCTCGGTCGCGAGCAGCGACGCGCTGACGATCTGTTCCAGGTGTCGGTGTGCGATAGGCGGCAGGCCGTAGCGAAACGAGATCACCTCGCCCTGCTCCGTGAAGCGGATACGCCCATCGAAGGTACCGGGCGGCTGCGACTGGATCGCACGGTTCGCGCGCCCGCCCCCGCGCCCCACCGTGCCGCCGCGTCCGTGGAAGAAACGCAGGGAGACTTCGGCATCGCGGCAGACCTTCGCCAGCCGTGCCTGCGTGTCATGGAGCGCCCAGTTCGCAGCCAGAAATCCGCCGTCCTTGGAGGAGTCCGAGTAGCCCAACATGATCTCCTGAAAGCCCGCACGGGCGGCAATCTGCAGTCGGTACAGATCGCTGTCGAACGCCTCGTTCATCAGGCGGTCGCTGTTCTGGAGATCGTCAATCGTCTCAAACAAGGGCACCATATCGAGTTCCGATTCCAGTGTCTCGGTCCCGGTTTGGGGATCTTTGCGCCAGCGTACCAGCCCCGCCTCCTTGGCAAACAACAGCGGCTCCAGCAGATCGGAAACCTCGTGGGTCATGCTAACGATATAGGTGACCACCGACTGCGGCGACAGGCGGCGGCGTGCGCGGCGCGCCACATCGAAGACGCGCACGACGCGCGCTGTGCTTTCGGAAAGGTCGGCATCGCGGAAGATCAGAGGGCGCGGATTGCGAAGCTCACGGGCGATCAGGGACCGCTTTTCGTCTTCGGGAAGGTCGGAATAGGTCTGGTTCGGTGGCAGTGCGCCCGCAAGGCCGAGAATCTCGTCCAGTGCCTTCGCGTGCTCGTCGCTGTGCTGGCGGATATCCAGGGCGGCAAGGTGAAAACCAAACGTCTTCGCGAGTGTCACCAGGTCCGCCATCGCGCCGTCGTCAGCGACGACTCCCGCCTTGTTGCGGCGCAGACTGTCTTGCAGCAGCAGCAGGTCCGCAAGAAAGGCATCGGCGTTCGCGTAGGCATGGTGCGGATCATCGGGGAGCGGCACGGCACTGTCGGCAGTTATTTCGCCCTCCGTGACGGCGGTCAGGGTGCGTGCTTCCCGCAGGTTGGCCTGCAGTCGGGACTGCACGTAGAGCAGTTTCAGTGCATACGGTTCGGCAGCGTAGCGAACCCGCAGATCCTCGGCGATGGGGACGGTACGAGCATCGGCTTCCAGCGATGGCAGCAATGGGTCGTCGGATGCGACATTGCGGGTGCCCAGCGTAAGCTGACGGCGCAGGCTATCCACGCGCCGGGCGTAGAACTCCAATACCAGTCGGCGGTGCTCCAGCAGAGTCCGCCAGGTCACCTCCGGGGTGACATTCGGGTTGCCATCGCGGTCTCCCCCCACCCAGGATCGGTAGGTGACAAAGGCGGGGATCTCGAACGCCGTGCCAGGGTACGCCTCAGCGAGTGCGGCGCGCATATCGGCGTGGAGCCACGAGACCACATCGAGAATGGACCGCTCGAAGAAATAAAGCGCGTTCCGAGCTTCTTCTGGGACAGTGATCGGGTTCGCCCGGATCTCGTCGGTTTGCCAGAGTTCGGTCAGCGCGCGCAGCAGCGCCCCCTCTTCGCGCCCGCCGGAGGGCAGCGGTCGGTCCAGGCGCGGTGCGGAAAGCGGCTGCGCCAGTTCCGCCAGACCCTCGGCGACCCGCTGCAGCTTATCGAGGACCGCGCGGCGGCGGGCTTCGGTGGGATGCGCGGTCAGGGTCGGGCAGACATCAATACGCGCGATCAGCGCCTGCATCTGCTCCGCCGTTAAACCATCCTGTCGGAGCCGCAAAACCGCCTCGCGGATGGATTCCGTACGTGGTGTCCCGTGGTGGCGATCCTGCCGCTCCCGGTTGACCCGCACGATCTCCTTCTGTTCGGCGGTATTGATCAGCTGGAAAAAAACCGTGAAGGCACGCAGCAGTCGCCGCACCACTGCGGTATCGGCAAGCTCTGGAAGCCGGGCAAGCAGAGTGGTGGGGTCGCTTCCCTCAGCGATCGCGGTCGTGGCCATCAGGCGGTGCGCCAGCACGACCAGATCGTCCCCCTCTTGTTTTCGGAGCACATCCCCGAGCAGTTGATCCAGAAGCTCGATGTCCCCGCAGAGCGGGCCAGAAAGGCCGCTTTCACGAGGCCTCAGACCAAGAAACGGGGCGGCATCGGCAGGAGGAGGGGTGGAGGAGGGCATGGAGCCGGGGGCATCAATCATGCCGCTATTGTACCCGCCCGGTCCGTTAAAGCCGCATGGTCACCGATGTGACGTCATCCTGGTTCTTTGTCACGCTGACAGTGATTCTGGCACTACGATTGTCGGCGGTTGCGGCGATCTCGTAAACCCCCAAGAAGGCGCGGGTTCGGTAGTCGCCGGATTTAGAGCTGGCTCCAGCTGCCGTCGTCCACCAGTTTTCGAATACCAGCTTCTCGTAGACCTTTGCCGCCGGGCGCGGCGTCCAGTTTTTGCGAAACAAAGCCGCATCCTCACCGCGCCAGTGCGCGCCACCCCAGAAGCCCCACATCACAAACGAGCGCACCTTGGGGTAGGAGAAGATTGCCGTCATGAACTCGTCCAGATAGCGCGAATGGGCTTCGTCATCGGCGAGGCGCAGGTCGTACTCGGTGATCTCAATGGGCAGATGGTACTTGCCCCAAACATCCAGGTTCCTCAGCAGAACATCAGCGGGAACCAGCGGCACCCCCATATGCCCCTGGATTCCCAGAGTCGTAACTGGCGCTTTCTGATCGACAATCAGGTAGTTCAGCAACTCTTCGATTTTGGCATCGTTGATGCCCGACGTGCCGCCTGCCATATTGAAGATCGTGTTTTCATTGTAGGCCAGGTCCACAACGGGGTCTACTTCGCGCGCCCACTTGAAGGTCAGGGCCAGCAGGTCCCTTCCAGCCTCATCGGTGACATCATGGTTGCTGATAGCCTCGTTGACCGCATCCCAGACTACGACGCGCCCTTTTCCCAAAGCGGCGTACTGCCGGACATGCCGCTCGATCTCGGCGCGCATCGCTGGGCCACGCAGATTTCTGGCATAGGGAGGCAACCAGCGGTAACCGGGCCAGAGCAAGTTGTGCCCTCTCACCGGGATGTTTCGCGCACTGAAATAATCCAGCATCCTGGTGGGAATCTCCGTGTTCTTACCTCCGTAAAAATCCCATTTCAGGGCGTTCTCCAGTACGACATAATTGAACAGGCGGTCTATCGTGGCTCGGAACTTTTCGCCATCTGGGGTCTGTGCCAGCAAGTGCCGGTCCGCCACTGCCGTTCCCCATAGGAAAGCGTGCTTTCTCTGCGTCACCGTGACCTGCGCGTTCGGAATCGGCTTACCGGTTTTGGCATCCAGCACGTGTACCAATACGTTGCCCTTGCGATACCGCTCGATCCGTGCGTTTGCCGCCGCGCGCCACGACTCAGTATGGGGCAGGCCGCCGTACAGGTCGCGCCCGATCTCAGAGGGCATCAGCGTGGGCGCGACCCCGTAATCCTCTAACCGAATATCGGCAAGATCAACGACACCCGGCGCGAAGCCAAGCTGAAAGCGGACTCCAGACCCGTTCGCTGCGCAGGCTGGAGTCTTGAAGACGAGGGCGTATTCTTTCCACCGCGGCGACAGCGTGAACGGGGCGTTCAGCGCTTTGGAATTCGGCAAGGCGGTCTGCTCGAACACGGCAGCGACACGGCTGTTCTGAGAAGAGCGGGCGAAGAAATGTAGACGAAGCACCTGACCGTCCTGAACCGGGGTGGCAAGGTTCTGCCCGAGCTGAATTTTCCAGTAATTGTCCGGCGTCTGCGTCAGCGTGACGCGAATCCCGGTGGCATTCTTCGCAATGTCCGGCAGTTCTTCAACAGGAAGCGCGGAAAGGGTCGCGCCGCCCTTTACGGGCTGCGATAGAGAAAACATCTTCCCCTGTAAAAGATTGACGTTAACGGGGTTCTGCGCCTGCACAGGGGACGTGAGCAGGGCAGCAGACAGCAGGCAAAACGCCCCGAGAGTGGTGCAGAAACGGGTCGAAGCAAGAGTTCTAAGTATCATGGCTAGGGTTTCGCTGGCTCCCAGATCGTGACAAAGGTGATGGCACGGCGTCGGTCGGCAGTTTCCAAATAAAGGCTTTCGCGGCTGCCCGGCGGGGCATCCGGCGTGCTGGCGTGGAATGCCCTGAAGGGTGCATCCGCCCGAAGCGTCAGGCGATACACATGGTCTGGATAGTGAACACAAAGAGTCAAAGTGTCAGCGCCTTCGGGACGACAGACCGGATCATTCCAGCGATCAAAGCCCAATGGGCGATTTCGGGCAAAGTCCGGACAGGGGACAAATCCGCCGGGCAATTCCACTCGCCCCTGCACGTGGAGTGTCAAGCCGAGCAGTGACTTTGGAGTGTCGCGACTCAGTTCCAGGGAAGTCTCATCGGTAAGGCGGTCCCCAAAGGCGGTCAGGGTGCGACGCGCCTGGGTACCCGGTCTATACGAGGGCTGACGCGCCGAAACGCGCCCTTGCTCAGGGGACCATTCCAAAAGTTCGCCGTGGTCCCACCCGGCCTGCCCCTCACCGTTTACGAGCGGGACGTTGTGAGCGAGACCCAGCGCGTAATACCCCTTATGCAGTGGCGACCCGTAACCAACCGTGCCCACATCATGGGTAAGGTCTGTATTGCCGTGCCAGGCCTCATAGTGCAGCGCCTCGCTTTGCGCGTGCGACTGAAGGAGCTGACCAAAATGGAAATAGACCTGCCAGCCATCTTTGCAGATAAGCGCCATCCGGCTGGACTCCAGGCGGCGGCTGCGCACTGGCGGCAGGCTCGGCTCGGTTTCTGTGGAGGACAAAACAGGATCCACTAAAGAGGACCAGGTGCACGACCGCCCGGCCCCCGCCTGGCCAATGGGGGTTGGGAAAACGCGACAGGCGTCGTCGAACAGTTTTCGGTTGGGTGTTTTACGGCGCTGCCCGTCTGCCGGTGTCGGCAGGTCGCCGTTCGGGAATCGCAACGCGAGCGGTGCGACCAGCAGATTATGGACGATCTGCATCTCCCGTTTGATCTCTTCCCCACGGTGGACAAGCCCGGCATATAAAAACAGCGGCAGCAGCGCCTGAACTACATAATTGTTGTACAGCAGCGACTGCTCATACCAGAAATAGTCTGAGGTGACGCCCTCAGCAAGCTGCCACCGAATCCCAAATGGGGTTTCCATGGCCCGGTACCACAGATCAGCATCTCCGTAGAGCAGGGCGACCTGACCGGCGGCGGACCGCTGCCAGCAGGCGATGTTATGAATGCTTTGAAAGCTTGCTTCCAGGAGCACTGTCTGAGGCAAAAACAGCTTGTCCCGCCATGCGTCGCGACGCCCTGGCGTAACCGTATCCCAGATCAGGCGTGCCGCCTCGACATGCCGCACCAGATTCACCGCCTCATCGAGGGGCTGATGAAACAGCCGCGCGACGCTCTCCCAGATTCCGCTTCCCCGTTTTTGAAGAGGCCACCCCTCAAAGTTATCCGCATATAAGTCAAGCTGGGAGGCAGCCCACTCGGCATACTGGGGTTCCTGCGTCACCCGGAACAGACGGGCAGCCTCTGCCATTTTCTCGCCGTGGTTGGTTCGAAACCGAAAAACCCAGGCGGCCTTAATTTTGGAGGTAAGCGCCACTTCCGGGTCCGAGGTGCTGCGGAGCGGCTGCGTGCCGAGTTCACCAGGGGCCTCGGAGGTCCAGATAATGAACGAGCCGTCTCTGGGGCTGACGAAGTCATGATGCCATCCCGCGACCCACTCTACCCGGTCGCGGCAGCGAGCGATCCATTTGTCCACATCCGCGCGCCGAGCGGCAAGCCACGCAGCCCATTCTTTGTCGGTGCGGACCCGGGCGCGAGCGCCTTCCCAGTCCTCACGCGGCTTGCGGAGTGTGTTTCCAGCGGCGTCCGCGAGCTTAAACTCACGGTACGCCGCCGCCGGGTCCTTCTTCGGAAACCGTTCTTCCATGGCGATTTGCTACTTGTTATCCCAGCTGTTTTCCGGCGCACCGTATCCCCATCCCGACTTCTTGGTCGGCGAGATGCCCAGGAAGCGGTCGATGTTGCTGTACTTTGCATGGCCATCACAGTAGATCACCGTCAGGCCTCCCTGGTGGCGCGGGACAGGGCGGCGGCGATTGTTGTCATTGTCTACGTCGTAAAGTGGGGGGTTTGTGTCAAAAAACCAGCTTCCCGGAGGAGTAACCTGGAAGTCCGAACTGGTCTTTTGCGCCGCGTCCGAGATCCAGGCAGAGGGAGTGTAATTGGCGTTGCCAGCGATTTGGGCTTTTTCGAGTTCCGCAGCGTCCGTAATCAGAAAGGTGCCCGCAGTGTCGGGAACATCGGCAAGTGATATCGGACGGCGTGACGAATCCGGGACAATGGAGCCGCCACCGCCCGCGTTCGGGTAGAACCTACCATTGAACTGGCTGAACACCAGATTGTCGTTGATACCATAGCCCCCTGCACGCATGGTAAAGTCCGGCTTGCTCGGGCAGATAAATACACCCCCTGCCTGCGTGTAATTCGTACCGGTCCCATGCTGTTTAAGATAAGGGTCAATGACGTTGTACCAGCGAAAGTTAATCCATCCCGCGGGGGCACCTGAGCTGTAGGTCGCTGATGCCACCGGAATCGTCTCATCGTAGTCCTGAACGTATTGATAAATGGCAAGTCCCATCTGCTTCCCATTGCTAAGACACGATGCCTGCCGCGCCTTCTCCCTCGCTTGTGCAAAGACAGGAAACAGGATCGCGGCCAGAATCGCGATAATGGCGATGACTACGAGCAGTTCGATTAACGTAAATGCGGAGCAATTACTCGGGGTGAATCCCGTAGGCGACGGTCGCCCCGGTAAGGACAACGTGAACGCGCGGCGCCCTGCAGCAGATCGAGGGGCTTTATAAACTGTCATTTTCCAAACTCCTTCATCGGTAAATCAGTGCTACCCTGCCTGTTTTCATCAAGATAACCGGTTAACAACAGCGCGAAAAAAACTACTGGGAGCGCGGTGGCCCAACAGACTGCCGGATCATGATCTCCGTTTCTAGCAGACGGAGGGAGCCCGCTGGGACGTTCCCATTGATTCGGTCTAACAAAAGCTGCGCGGCGACCTCGCCGATCCGCCGGATTGGCTGGCGCACGGTGGTCAGGGGGGGATTCGCGGTCGACGACGGCCCAAGGTCGTCGAAGCCTACGACCGACAGATCTTCTGGTACCCGAATGCCCCGTTGTGCCAGAATCATCAGCGCTTCTAGAGCGTGACGGTCGCGGGTGACAAACAGGGCGGTAGGACACTCCCCTTTCGCCAGATCTTGAAGGAGGTAATCTAGGTGCGATTCCAGCATCCCAGTGCTGGATAGATCCAGGCGAATCAACCGCTCGTCCGGAACCAAGCCGGCTTCTTCATGCGCTTCGCGCCATCCTTGAATACGCTGTGCGATGAAGGTTCCGAATTCCGCCTCACTGCTCAAGACCCCGATGCGTTGATGACCTTGTGCAATGAGGTAGGCGACGATCGCACGCGCTGCGGCGATGTTGTCCACGTCCACACGGCTTAAACGCGGGTCCTCGGAACGGCTGCTGATCACCACGAACGGCAAAGAGGTGGTCACCAAGGCGTCTACGATAGAGTTA
>JACMJB010000025.1 GCA_014380815.1 Armatimonadota bacterium | reverse complement strand
GTAGCGCCAAGCGTCCTTGCGCTCCGGTCGCTTTGCCCCATCATACGGGCATACCTGCCAATCCTCCTCAAACACCCGCTGGCACTTCAAACAATGAATATCCTCCGGCTGCTGCAGAATGCTGATGGAGTTGCGGCAGTGGGGACAGGTAAAGGTCCGCTTCTGGCTTTGCCATCGAAACACCCGCATCTGCGGCGACTGTGGGCCGACCGGTGGAACCGGGATCTGGACCGAGCCTCCCGGAGGGCCGTCAATATTCAGGGTCCGCATCCGGAAGGAGCTGGGCAGCACGGAGACCTGCTTGCCGACATGGATCTGAGTCTCAAACCCCCCATTATCCGCGAAAGGGATGCCGCTTCCGCTATCGCGCGACTTTCCTTTTTCGCCTTCGGGCGCGGTCTTCCGTCGTTTTAGCTCCGTGCGCCAGCCGATATTGCTTGAAAGCGTCAGGGCATCCAAAATGGTCGTCAGGGGGGCGTTCGCCAGCTTGATCGTCACCTTCGGCTCATTGGGAACGTCGTCATCCAAAAGGTAGGGGATCTTGGAGTCCTCCAGGACCCGCTTGAGGGCCTCCCTCAGCGGAACGTCCTTCAGGTCCACGTTCTGCCGCTTCTCCGGCAAGCCGCCGAACATCTGCGAATTGAAATAGAGCGAGGCGTCCATGGCTTTGAACGCGTTTTCCTTCGCTTTCATCGCTCGGGAAACGATCTCTTTGATCTGGGCATCGGTGGGCACGTCTTGCGGCTTTGAGGGGGATGCGGGCGGCGTCACCGGCGCGTCGCCACCGGTCTGGGCCGTCGCTACCGGGGCCGCTACCAGAAGCGACGACAGAGCGAGAGTGAGCATGAAAAAACGAGTGCGATCCATCGAAAGTTTCCTTCAATCACGTGAGAGTACGTGAGATTACGTGAGGTCTCAGTGCGACGGGTTCGAATCCGTCATTGCGACGTTGGTCGGCTCCAGATCGATCCGTATCTGAACTGGGGTGATTACGACATCATTGCCGCCGCCGGTACCGCTGGTCTTGTCATCGCCGCTCTGCGGGGTCGCCACATACGCTGTGGTCACCAGCTGGTACTCGGTTTCGTCCACGGTCTCGGTTCTCCACTGGGCGACAAGCGGCTCGTCTGCCGCGCTGGCAGCCCGCGCAGGTTTCACCGAATTCAAGAGAATAGGCGGCTTCGCGGGGGACCATCCACGGCGGACCGACTCTGAGCGTCGCGAGGATGCAAAACGGATCTGTCGTGGCTGGACGAGAGTGCGCACGGCGCGGCGGCTCTGGTTCTGAAGCACCACCGGTCGTGGCGACTCCCCCATCGGCAAACGTGCCACCTCCGTCTCTGAAGTCGCCACGATCGCGACAGGGTCTTCCGGAGCCGGGGCCACCCTCGTCGCGCCCTGGAGCATCCTCGTTTGCACCGTCTTTGGTGTCGGGGCATCAGGTCCTCCCTGCACAAGGAGTAGTGCTAGTGCCGCTACCGCGCCGCCGATCAGGGTTCCCGCCGAAAGCCCTCCGAGCCAGACAGTGCCGCGGGGCCGCCGCGCGGACTTGGAGGAGCGCCGCCCCCGTTCCTGTTGCGCGGTGATCTGCCGGACCAGCGCGCGGTGCGCCAATCCTTCCGAAACGTCGGCGTCCGCCTCGAAGGCGGCGGCATCCCTCAGAAGGTCTTCGAGCGAGCTTTCCGATCGCGGCCCAGTGACTGGATGTGACAACATATCATCCTGACGGATCATGGGCACGTCGCCACACAGCCTTTCAACTCCGGTCCGAGCGGGAAATCCCGCTTGTCCGGCAGCAGATAACTCCCGGCCGGATCCGTATGCGGATGCCGCTCGCCGTCGTCCTCTGCCTCGACAAAGACGCGCAGATCGCCAAGCTTCTTCTCCAGCCGCTTCATCCCGGCTCGGACCCGGCTTCGGATAGTGCTCTCTGGTGTGTTCTCCAGCCGTGCGACCTCTGCCAGGGTGAACTCCTCGAAATAGATCATCCAGATCGGGACCGACTCGGTGGGCTTTAACTCGGCGACTGCTGCCCGGACCCGTCGCTGAATCTCGCGCCGTTCGGTCTCCTGATGCGGGGTCACGACCGTATCGCCGGCTGGATCTATCTGCGCAGACGCCAGCGGCGCATCCTGGTCGGACCGCGAGGATGCGCTCCAAAGAAGTACCCGGCGTCGCCAGGCGGATTTCTGGTAGTCGTGCGCGGCGTTCAGCGCGATGCGGCATAGCCACGCCTCGAAGGACGCCTCCGGTCGGTAACTTCGGACCGCCCCAAACGCCCGCACAAAGGCCTCCTGAGCCAGGTCATCGGCATCGGCGGCGCTGCGAGTCACCGAGGCCGCGACCCGCCACACGCGCTTTCGGTGCTTCTCGCAGAGAGCCGCGAATGCGCCAGCATCCCCGCTGACCGCCCGCCGCACCAGCGGACACTCCCGTGTCCCTTCCGTATTTGATCCATCCTGCATCTTTTGTCTCAAAGCTGATCGTTAGCGACCGAGCGAACTCATCCGCCGTCGCAGTATTAACGAGCGGGCGGAAGAAATCCGCGACGTTTCCCGACGAGTGGAAAATTTCCCCAAAGTAGCGGGAATTTGTCGTGAGTGGATCCGTTGAAGTGGGTACCAACGGCGGGACGGGAAACTCGCTTTACCTCCGACCCGATGGCTATGTCGTGAACGGCGATTCGCCGTTTCACGTTGGAAGAAGGTTTCCTGGTTGATTTCACAACAGTCTGAGTATCGGCGCCTTCCGGCACGGTGCCCGGGTGCGAGCCGCACTGCCCCCTTTCTCTCCTCCGGGTTTACGCTGATCGAGCTTCTCGTGGTGATCGCGATCATCGCCATCCTCGCCGCGATTCTGTTCCCGGTGTTTTCCCAGGCACGGGCGAAAGCGCGGCAGACAACCTGTGCCTCCAACCTGCGCCAGATCGGTATGGCCCTGCTGCAGTATTCGGGTGACAACGACGAAGCAATGGTCAATCACTACAATGGCCTCTATCTCAATGGTGGTGTCACCCAGCCTCCCGGCGCGGCGGAGGTGATGTACAAATGGATGGACGCGATCCAGCCCTATTCCAAAAACGATGGCATTTTCAACTGCCCGGATCAGGGGGATAGCGACTACCTGGTCGCCAGCGAGCATAACCCCTCGAACAATCAGTCACCCCAAGCGCTGCGTGGCCCGTACATCCCACAGTCGCGCCTGACGGCGCCCTCCCGCAATTATGGCTCCTACTGTATGAACTCGGCCTATACCAGCCGGGCCACCGACGATATCCCCGGTCGCCCACCGGTCAGCAATGGTTCCCCGCCAGATTACTACAATCTCGCGCTTTTGCAGTCTCCCGCCTCCACGGTTTGGGTCGGCGACAGTACCGGTGAATTCTCCATTGATGGCTACATCACCAACGGCGATGGCGGCAACCGAATCAACTGGACCCGCCCCAAAATAGATACCTGGCGGAGCTACCAGAAGATGGGAAACCTCGTCGCGCGGCATCAGGGCCTGTCGAATATCCTTTGGTGCGACGGGCATGTCAAGGCGGTGAAACTGGAGTACCTGTACAACAAGATCAGTACGTTCTCCGGTGATCCCTCCTCCAACAAGAACGGATCGGAGGCATATGTCGTGATGTCTCCCTTTACGGTGGAAGCGGACCCGGACTGAGGCCGAAGTGAAGCCTTGGCCCGGAACCCCGGAAGCGGCGTCGCTGCCGCTTCCTCGTGCCCTGTAGTGGTCAGCCTTCTCTCTGTTCGCTTTGTTTAGCCTCTGAAAACGTCTATGACCGTTCCGCCGCGTCCCCGCGCCATCTCAGGAAGCCCAGCAGATTCGGAGACCGTGCCGAAGGCGGACGCAGACGCTTCCCTTGAGTCCCTCGCGCAGCCCGCCACTGTCCCCCCGATCTCGCGGACCTCGCCCCCGGCGGTCACCTGGCGCTCCGTTTTAATCAGTGTGCTGCTACTGCCAGTGAACGATTACTGGCAGATTCAGATGGAGATGGTCCGCAACAGCACGCACCCGACCACGCTTTCGCTACTGTTCAATGTCATTTTTCTGCTGCTCTGTATCACCGGCATCAATCGGCTGATCGGGTATTTTGCCCCCCTGCAGGTTCTGGGACGCGGGGAGTTGCTGTTTATCTACTCTGCGCTCGCGGTCGGGGCCGCAGTCTGCGGCGCGGATATGCTTCAGTTCCTGGTGCCAATGCTTACCTACTCGTTTCGCTTCGCCGACGGCGCGAACGGCTGGGGTACACTCATCAATCCGCGCCTGCCCTCCGCGCTTTTTGTCGAAGACCCCATGGTCTACAATGCGTACTACGATGGCGGCGCGACCCTCTGGCAGCTATCGCATCTGCGGGTCTGGCTTCCCGTGGTGCTCGCCTGGACCGCATTCGCCGCAGTGCTGCTGTGGGTCATGCTATGTCTGTGCGCCATTCTGCGGCGGGCCTGGACCGTAAATGAGAAGCTGACTTACCCGATTGTTCAGCTCCCGCTCCAGATCACCGACGAAACCTCGTGGCAGCGCGGCGGGACCTTCCGCACGCGGGCGTTCTGGATTGGGTTCGCGCTCGCGGGCAGCGTTGACATGCTGAACAGCCTGAATTACTGGTTTCCCACGATCCCTGCGATAGGAGTCCCCGGCGACGGCCAAAGCTTTGTGGATATCGGCCCCCTGTTCACCGAAAAGCCGTGGAGCGCACTGGGCTGGACGCCGCTCAGCTTCTACCCGTTTCTGATCGGTCTGGGCATCTTCATGCCGCTCGATTTCCTATTTTCTGTTGGCTTCTTTTACTGGTTCTGGAAACTGCAAAAGGTAGCGACCGTTGCGTTGGCGTACGACCAGACGGGTCGGTTTCCCTATGTCGAAAACCAGGCGTTCGGTGCCTACTTCGCGTTTTGCCTGATGTCGCTCTGGATCAGCCGCGGCTACCTGCGCGATGTTTGGCGCAAAGCCACGGGGCAGCCTTCCCCGCTCGATGATGCGGGTGAGCCGATGACCTACCGGACGGCAGTCTGGGGTGGTCTGGCAGGCATCGCGCTTTTGGTCGGCTTCGCGGTCTGGATCGGGATGACCTGGTGGGTCGCGGCTCTGTTCTTCGTGATGTATTTCGCCCTCGCGCTGGCGATCACGAGGATGCGGGCGGAATTGGGAACGCCAGTCCACGATCTGCATTTCACCGGGCCGGAAATGATCCTGACGCATGTCGCGGGAAGCCGGGCTTTTGACGGCGGCAATCTGGTCGGGTTCGCGCTGTTTTTCTGGTTCAATCGGGCGTACCGATCGCACCCGATGCCGCATCTGCTGGAAAGCTTTAAGCTGGCGCAGGAGGCCGGCAGCGACTACCGGCGCTGGGCTGCTGCCCTGGCGATCCTGCAGGTTCTGGCGGTGTTCATCGGGATCTGGGTGATCATCTCCCTGATGTACGAGTACGGTGCGGCAGGTCAGGTCCGCTATCGCCCTGGTGCGGAAACGTTTCGTAACCTTGCTGCCTGGCTTGCGAACCCGCTGCCCGGACAGCCTGCCGAACTGGGCGCGGTCGGCGTCGGCTTTGCGGTCACCCTTCTGCTGCAAGCGCTCCGAATCTGGGTGCCGGGCTTCGCGCTTCACCCGCTCGCCTTTGCGGTGACGTCGAGCTGGCAGATCAACACTGTCTGGCTGCCGCTCAGCATCGCCTGGCTGATCAAGGTGCTGCTGTTGCGCTTCGGCGGGCTGTATGCCTTTCGCCGCTCGATCCCGTTCTTTATCGGCCTGATGCTTGGTCAGTTCGTGGTGGGCGGGGTATGGAACATCCTGGGGACCTTGATAGACACCCCCACCTACCGTTTCTGGGATTAGGGGATCCAAAAGGCGGCGAAACTTCGATGCGGGACAGGTATACTCAGTGGTGGGGCGAGCGGCACCGTTCGTCCACCCAGTTTTCCGAGACCGCTCCACCGTCTCGGTTCAATCAAATGGAGGCTGACAAAACGATGGCTGATGCGTATACACTCCCTGCCCTGCCCTACCCCTACGAGGCTCTGGAGCCACATATTGACACCCTGACGATGCAGATTCACCATGATAAGCACCACCAGGCGTATGTAAACAATCTCAATGCCGCGGTCAAAGAGCATCCTGATCTGCAGGCCAAAAGTCCGGAGCAGCTAGTCAAAGACCTGGACAGCGTGCCGGAATCCATTCGCCCCGCGGTCCGCAACAACGGCGGTGGCCACGTCAACCACACGTTCTTCTGGGAGATTCTGACGCCCGGCGGCGCGACGGAACCTTCGGGGGAGCTGATGACCGCGATCCAGCAGGCGTTTGGGACCGTGGACGCGCTCAAAGCGGCGGTGAACGATGCCGGCACGAAGCGGTTCGGGTCCGGCTGGTCCTGGGTGGTCACAGATGCCGCTGGGGCGCTCTCCGTGGTTTCGACTCCGAATCAGGACAGCCCGCTCACCGATGGCAAGACGCCGATTCTGGGTGTGGACGTTTGGGAGCACGCCTACTACCTGAAGTACCAGAACAAGCGCCCCGACTACCTGGCTGCCTGGTGGAGTGTCCTTAACTGGGACAAGGTCGCCGAAAACTATGCCAAGTCCAAGCAGGGATAACCGCCGACTGAGCCAGAGACAGCATGGCTGAGAGGCAGCATGGCCCGGCGGTTCGCACTGCCGGGCTTTCGCTTGTTCAGGCGTCTGTTTTCATCCCCGCTTTTCACCCCCGCGCCCTCTCAGTCTCCCGGCTTTGCCGGCGATAGGCGGAGGGCGTTTTACCGGTCGCGGTGCGCAGCACGCGCGTGAAATAGGCCGCCTCCTTGAAGCCGGACGCTTCGGCGATTCGAGCCAGGGGAAGGTCCGTGGTGGCAAGCAGCATCTTGGCCTCCTCGACCCGCAGATGGCGCAGATAATCGCGCGGTGTCCGGCCCATGCCCTGCGCGAAGACCTCGGTGAACCGGTCCGGCGACAGAAAGACCGAGGCCGCCACCTGCTCGACTCGCACCGGGGCGCGGAAATGCTCCTCCAGATACCGGACGGCGGCGGCGACCGTAGCCTCATGTGCCCCGGCATAAACCGGAGCGAAGCCTGTCAAATCGCCCCCGCTTCCGCCGCCGCCGTTCTCGGCGTGAAACCGGGAGAGCAGCGTGAGCAGTCGAAAAAACAGGCCACGGGCCAGCAGCGTCCCGATCAATGTTTTGCTGCGCCATTCGGCGTACAGCTCGGCCAGTG
>JACMJB010000162.1 GCA_014380815.1 Armatimonadota bacterium | reverse complement strand
TATGCGATCCAGGCTCTGGAATCCTGCTGGATGACCGCAAACCAGATCGAGGCGGCTCGTATTGCGATGACCCGCAAGATCCGTCGTGGTGGTAAAATCTGGATTCGCGTGTTTCCGGACAAGAGCTACACGAAGAAGCCCGCTGAAACCCGCATGGGTTCCGGCAAGGGAGCACCGGAAGGATGGGTCGCGGTGGTGAAGCCGGGCCGTATCCTGTTCGAGATGAAGGGGGTCAACGAGGAGCTGGCGAAGGAGGCGATGCGCCTCGCCCAGCACAAGCTCCCGATCGCGACCCGGTTCATCTCGCGCAAGGACCAGGAGATGGCAAACGTCCCGTCGGCTCAGGCAGTCGCGGCGGCGGAAGCGGAAGTCTCCGAAACGACGACGGAAACGGCGTCGGAGGAGTAAGGAAAATGCCAAACAACAAGCTAGCCAAACAGAACCGGGAAGAGCTTTCCGTCCTGGATGCCGCCGCGCTGCGCGCGCAGCTTCAGGAAGCGAACAAAACGCTCTGGACCGATACGTTCGCGCTGGGCAAGCGCAATCTGGAGAACACGTCTCGCCTGGCGACGACACGCAAGCGGATCGCCCGTATCCAGACCTACCTGCGCCAGCTCGAATTGAAGGAGACGAAGTAGGAACCATGTCGGAAGAGACAACCAATACCCCCATCGAGGGCAGCGAGACCGGGGAGACCCGTGAAGCGTTGGTGCGTGGCTCGCGCCGCGTCCTGCGCGGTCAGGTAACATCGGACAAGATGGAAAAGACCATCGTTGTGACTGTGACCTCGCTCAAGCAGCACCCGCTGTACGGTCGAACCATGCGCCGCAGCAAGAAGTTCAAGGCGCATGACGAAAACAACGAATGTGGCACGGGCGATACGGTTGACATCATGGAAACCCGCCCCATATCCAAGGAGAAGAGCTGGCGCTTGGTCCGTGTGATCGAGAAGGCCAAGTAGGGTCCAGACGGAACGTACCAGAAAAAGTTACGTCGCCCCGCACGGCAGATAGCCGTGGGCGATAAACGACGGGCAGCCTTCTGTCAAGGCAGAGGGTGTGCTGCGCCGTTAGGAGAGCAGTCATGATTCAGATCTATACCCGCCTCAAGGCGGCGGATAATTCGGGCGCGCGGCAGTTGCTTTGCATCCGCGTGCTCAAGGGCAGCAGCACCCGCACCGGGGGCGTGGGCGATGTGATCGTCGCAGCCGTGAAATCGGCGACCCCGGGCGCGAATGTGAAGAAGGGCGATGTCGTCAAGGCGGTCATCGTTCGCACCAAGCAGCCCATCAAGCGCACCGATGGCTCGACGCTCCGTTTCGACGAGAACGCCGCGGTCGTCCTTACCAACAACATGGAGCCGCGCGGCACGCGCGTCTTCGGTCCTATCGCCCGGGAACTGCGCGAATCCAGCGTTTCGGGCGGTATGAAGATCATCTCGCTCGCGCCGGAGGTGCTGTAAGCCATGCGAAAGACCCCCAAACCCTTCGAGGGTAAGCTTCGTATCAAGACCGGCGACACCGTTCAGGTGATTGCGGGCAAGGACAAGGGACGCACCGGCAAGGTCACCCGCGTCTTGCCGAAGGCCGGGAAGGTGATCGTCGAGGATCTGAACATCGTCATCAAGCATACCAAAGGTCAGCCCACCCCGACAGAGCCGAACCCGCAGAGCGGTCGGCTTGAGGTCGCCGCGCCGATCCTGGTCAGCAAGGTCGCGCTGCTCAACGCCGAGGGCAAGCCGACCCGCGCTCGCTATCAGCTGAACGAGGACGGCACCAAGACTCGTATCGCGGCCCGTGGTGGCGCTCCCATCGCCGCGCCGGAGAAGCCGTAAGCAACGGCTTGCCTGGGGCGACGCCTGCGTCGCCCCGTTTCTATCACCCAGCCCGGCCTGGAGCCGGTTTAACCTCGGTTGGAAATCGAGGCGACAGGAGAGACCCCTACCAATGTCAGAAACCACTATCACTGCGGCCCCGAAGCCGCGTATGCGAGAGCTTTACGATACGCAGGCAGTCCCCGCACTGCTCAAGCAGTTCAACTACAAGAACGTGATGCAGGCCCCTCGGATCGAGAAGGTCATCATCAATATGGGCGTGGGCATCGCGGGTCAGACTGGTGGCGACCCCAAGCAGCTTGACAACGCGATCCGTGACCTGACCGCTATTTCCGGGCAGAAACCCTCGGTCACTCGCGCCAAGAAGAGCATCGCGAACTTCAAACTGCGTGCCGGTGCGCGCATCGGCTGCAAGGTGACCTTGCGCGGCGCGCGCATGTACGAGTTCCTGGACCGTCTGTTTAGCATTACGCTCCCCCGTGTCCGTGACTTTCAGGGAATCAACCCGAATAGCTTCGATGGCCGGGGCAACTTTTCGATGGGCCTGAAGGAACAGCTTACCTTCCCGGAGATGGAGTACGACAAAATTGATAAGATGCGCGGCATGGACATCGTGATCGTTACTACGGCGAATACAGATCAAGAAGCCCGCTACTTATTGCAGCAGATCGGCCTGCCGTTCCGCGCCACCGGTCAGCTCAGTGCTACCGGTGCCACCCGTCTTCAGCTCTAATTCGCGGAAGCGTGTCACGGACAATCGCAAAAAAGGCCCGCTATGCTATAAAAGGGGGCCTTTTGTTTTGCCTGGCATCGCAACGGGAAACCTTAATTCAGGATAAAACTATCCTCACTAAAGGAGCATTAGATCATGGCGGTGATGACACCTCCCTCGCAGCAGACAGCGAATCACAATGACACTGCAGGCCGAAAAGGCGCGGACACCATGCCCGTCGGTCGCCCCAAGGGCGGCTTCCCTGCCCCGCGCCAGCTTGCTACCCCTACGGATCTGAAGCCGGAGGAGGTGCAGAAGGTCACCGAAATCTGTAACCAGATCGTGGCCGATCACTTCGCGCTGTACATCAAGTATAAGAACTTCCACTGGCACCTGTCTTCGTCGCACTTCCGCGATTACCACCTGATGTTCGACGAGCACGCCGCGGAGATTTTCGAGGCAATTGATCCGCTCGCGGAGCGGATTCGGAAGATCGGCGGCACCACGATCCGCTCGGTCAACCATGTCCAGGAGCTGACCTCAGTGGTAGACGATGACGAAGACTACGTCACTCCCCAGGCGATGATCGAGCGTCTGCTGGAGGAGAATAAGAAGTCGCTTAAGACGACCCGCGATGCCTGCGAGATCACGGACGAGGCACGAGATTATCCGACCAATGATCTTCTCCAGGCTCTCCTCGATTCCGCCGAGCGCCGCACCTGGTTTCTGCACGAGATCAGCCAGGGGGCCGAGTTCACCGGCTAGAGTCAACCAATGAGTGTGCTCGTTTGAACACGAAGGCCGAACGACCCGGCACTGCAAGTTTGCAGTGCCGGGTCGTCTGCCGTTTGCAGGTGTTGTGCTCTATGCCGGTGAACTGTCCGTTGTACGGTCCCGCGGGGACAGGGCTTTGAAGGTCGTTGAAAGAGGAATGGTCGAAGGTCACATGAACGTTTTCTGTCGCCGTTCTGCTGTCGCTGTTTTAACGATAACGGGTTTCTGCCTATTTGCGAACCTTGCGTGGGCGCAGGAGACGGTTAAAACTGTTCTAACCATCAGCCCTGACGGAACGGTAACCACAAGATCGAGTACGGGTGAAGTCCAGACTATTAGTCCGGATGGCTCGGTAACAACCGTACGATCCAGAACAAATGCCCCGGCCCCACTAAACTCGCTTAAGGACGGCCTGGATAAAGCGGTCTGGGACCCTTTGCAGCGGGGACCGCTGATCGTGATCGCTCCTGAGACCGTTCGGCCTGCCTGGCGAACCGCGGAGCGAAAGCCGCAGATTGGCCCTGATGGCAACTATGTGGTCGCCACACTGCCCCGGCCTCCGGAAGCGCTCCCCGATGGGCGGTACCGCCCTGCGGACCTCACCGACTTCTTCGGCAGGCGACTGGTGCGTCTGAATGGTCTGGCTACGCTTGCTCCGCCCGAGATGGTCGTTTTGAATACCAAACCGGGAAAGCCGGACTATTTTGCGGCCCTGCAGCGCAGCGAGAAACTTCGGATGCTGCAAGCCTCGCTGACCGCCGCGCAGTGGCGGCTTATAGGCAGCAAGGAGGGCCTGGGGGTTGGGGACCTTACCAGCGAACAAAAGAGTTTATTCCTTTCGTTCCTGCCCGATCCGATGAACGTTAACAAGGTCCGTGTTGCAGGCGGTGGGGGCTGGACTTCGAACAGAGATTCGAAACCCATGATACTTTCGGGGGATCAGCGTAGCAGCGTACGGCTTCATATTTCGCGCATCGCGCAGTTCAGCCTCCCGCTTGAGGGGGTGCAGTATCGCCATACGGTAAGCTCGGATATGGAAGGCACCGAATTCGGAATACTCAGCAGCCGGGGCGATGACAACGATAGTGATCAGGGAAAGCTTTTTGGCCAGCAGATCCGAAACGAAGTACCCAGTCGCCTCAAGCCGCAGCAGATCAATTTTGACTCCCCGGCGCTGCAGGTGGGCATCGCTATCGCAGGCATGAAGACGGTGGGCGAGGCGGTAGAGCGAATCAGAGCCACAACACGAGTTGAGGTTTACGCGGACAGCCGCGCCGCGGTGCTGCCACTGTGGGTACGGGCCACCGATTCTCAATCCGTCCGGGCCGGTGAGCTTCTGAAGTCGCTCTGCTGGGGCTTGACCGGCGCGGTGCGGCGTGTGTCCGATGGCGAGGACGGGGTGTTCGTACTCACGCAGGACATCGAGGGACTGGGAGTTCGATTGACCCGGATCAATGACTGGGCTCAAGCGGTCCAGTCTCGGTCAGGAGAGATGCAAAGCGTACTGCAGGAACAGATCCGGAAGCAGGAGCCCCTGCAGTACATTCAGTTCGATGCGGACGATCCCTCCGCTTTGAACGATCAGGCGGCAAAAAAGGTGGAGGCGGGCTGGAAGAACAATCGGGGACGGTGGGAGGGTGTTTCAATCCCGAGGGCTGATCTGACGCCACAGCAGCAGGAGATCATTCGGCGGGGCATTGAGGCTTACAGTACAAATCTGAAAAGCCAGATGTGGGCCAATGGCGAGTCGCGAAACATTCTGGATACGGGGATGATCTCTGTCTCGGTGCAGGTTCGCCCTACTCTGATCGTGCCGGGGGTGGGGGAGGTCCGAGATCAGAGCCTTGCCCCTGGGAGCGGGATGCTGAGCGAGATGCTGCCGCCTGCCGATCCCTACGATGATCCATCTCCTGGTGCTCCTGCTCGCCCTGCAGATACGATAAGCCTTCCCCCGACGATGCTGATGGGCGGCGTCTTTTGTGTTTCCCCGCGCACTCCGACCGAAGCCCAAAAAGCGGTTCAAGCAGCGCGAGCGCGAGGATTGAAACAGATCTGGCTCATCCTTCCGCTGATTCCGTCCCAGGCAGACAACAAGGCGCTCGCCGCCGCGAAAGAACTGGTTGCCGCCGCGGTCGCTGAAGCGGAAACGGAGAAATCCGCACCAAAGATCATCGCAGGGGTTCGACTGCTCAGTTTGCCCCTCGCAATGGACAAGACTACCCCCGTCGCAGATGCAGCGGAGGACACTGTTGCGGCTACGACGACAGAAATTACGCGGGATATCACGATTACCGGGGAGACGCCGGCAGAGCGCGGGCGACGCCGAATCGCGGACTACCTCGCCATCGAAGCGGACCCGGTGATGCCGCAGTATTATCTGCAAAACGCGCAGGATTGGGTTTCCCTTGAGGTGCCGGGTTTGAAAAGCCGAATACTGCGCTGTTTAACCGAGGTGGCGGCGACACCGGGACTCTCGGGTATCGTACTGATGGATGCCGCGCCTCCCGGTTACGGTCTGCCTTCTAAGGGAGTGGGCTACTATGACAACCCTGGATATTTGGGCTATTCCAACGCGCACCGAGTCGCATTCATCCGCGCTTCGGGCACGGATCCCATTGATATGGGTGGCGGTATCAGCTATGGAAATCTGAATCTGAACCTGTCCTTCTTCGGAAATCAGCGGATCATGTACTACGATAGCGCGACCGGTGTTCCACAGCCAAAAATGGCT
>JACMJB010000161.1 GCA_014380815.1 Armatimonadota bacterium | reverse complement strand
CGAGAATTGCGATAATAGCGATAACGACAAGAAGCTCGATCAGCGTAAAGGCGCGCCGCGCGTCAGAGGAGACGGCACTGTTTCTTAGTTTCAACGGAAGACTCCTTCTTTGGGTCTGTGACTACTTCAGTGACAATCGTTCTTCGAGTAAAAATTGTTTACTAAACAATTGTGTCAGTACTGTACCATCATCCTTTGTGGCATGTCAACACATGAAAGGGGAGTTGCCGAAGCCTCAGATGCGGTATAGTATCATCAGATAAAAAGTTTACTAAACAATATGGCGAAGTTTAAAGACACCCCGACTATCCGTGCTCTTGCCGGTCGGCTGAACATTTCCCCCTCCACGGTTTCCCTGGCCCTGAACGGTCGCCGACCGACCGGATTTGTTTCCGCCTCAACGCGGCAGCAGGTCTGGCGTGCCGCTGAGGAGATGGGCTATCCCATAGCAAAGCTACGTTCGCGCCGCCCCCTGCTGGAGCGGGTAGGGATATTCGCCCGCACCCACAACACCGTTTACGCGGCATCGCTTTTGGAATTGTGCCGGGTGCTGAACGAACGTGGCGTCGAGGTGGTGATTCATTCCGTGGCGACGGAGCGTGAATCGGTTGGCGCGGCGCGCGACCTCGCGGGGCGTCACGAGGTCGATGGGGCGGTCTTTGTCGGTTCGCGTCACAGCGCCGATGAAGTGCTTTCGGCGGATCTGCTGGAGAGCCTCCCTTCCGTCTATGTCGGCGAAGTCCATGAAGGAGCCGGTGTCTGGCAGGTCCGCCCGGACAATGAAGGCGGCGGGCGCGCGGTCGGTCAGCATCTCCTGTCTCTGGGTCATAAAAATATCGCCGCCCTCTTTCCGCCGAGCGCACAGTATGTGGCACGTCCTCGCCTGCACGGCCTGCGAGCGGTGCTTGAGGAAAACGGCCTGTCTCTGCCGAATGAGAACATCCTGGTCATAGATCCGTTCTCCCAACAGAATTTTGATGCCATAATCACCCGGTTTATGACTCGAAATCGCGCCCTGCCGGACACGGAACGTGTCTCGGCGCTGTTTTGCTACAATGACTGGAACGCGGCTAAGGCGCTGCGGGCGCTGCGAAGAATCGGCGTCCAGGTACCCGACGAGCTGTCGCTGGTCGGGTTCGACAACGCGGAGTTCACGCTTCTGCTGGACCCGGAGATCACCACAGTCGAGCAGCCTTTTGCCTTGATGGGAGCCATGACTGCGGATCTCCTGCTGGAGCAGACCGAGAAGCGTCTTTCCGGAGATACCGCAGCCCCGAGGGTGATAACCGCGCCCTGCACACTGGTTGTTCGCAATTCGGTAACAAGAACAGCATAAGGTTTAATCAATGTCCGATTCACCGTATCCGTTTCGCCGCCGACTGCTTATACAAAGTTTTGCCTTCCTGACCGGTCTCCCTGCCATGACCGGCTCCGCCGCGTTTTCCGGAAGCCCCGGTCCGTTTCAGCATCCGGGGATGCTGCATTCCGCCTCAGATCTCCGGTTTATCCGTGAAAAGATCCGTCGTGGCGAGGAGCCGTGGAGCATGGCATGGAAGAATCTTCTGTCGGATAAGATCGCGGATTTGACCGTCTCTCCGTCTCCGGTGCCGAATGTTTTGCGCGGACCCTATAACAAACCGGACATCGGCAGTTCGGCGCTCGGCAGAGACTCGGGAGCCGCCTATGCGCACGCTCTGATTGCCGCGCTTTCGCCGGACCCTGCTTCGGCGGCTCCGCACTGGCGGCAGGCGATCACTCTGCTGGATGCCTGGTCAGGGACACTTCAGTCTATCGAGGGACACGATCAGAAACTGCTTTGCGGTCTCACCGGCTACCGATTCGCCAATGCCGCCGAGCTGATTCGTCATGCGGAGACCGCGCCCGCCGGTCTCTGGGCTTCCGCGCGGTCCGCCGCGTGTCAGGCGATGCTGACCGGTATCTTCGTTCCGCCGATACGCAATCTGTTCCCGCAGGCGAACGGAAACTGGGATGCCGCGATGGTAACTACCCTGCTCTGTATCGGCATCCTGACCGATGACCGCGCGCTGTTCGAGCGCGGCGTCGATTTTTACCTCCACAGCGGCGGCAACGGCACCGTCACCAGCTACATCTATCCATCCGGACAGTGCGCGGAGACCACCCGAGACCAGGGACACGTCCAGCTTGGTCTGGGAATGCTGGAAACCGCGTGCCGCGTGGCGCGGAATCAAGGCGTCGATCTGTACGGCGCGGCGGACAACCGGCTGGCGCTCGGCTTTGAGTACACAGCGAAGTACAATCTCGGCGACGATGTTCCCTGTGACGGCGGCAGGCCCGGCGACAAGGGACGTGGACAGTTCGCGCCGATTTATGAGAGTGTCTACCAGCACTATGCCACAGAGAAGAACCTGCCGATGCCGTACACGCGCCGCGTGCTGGAGCGTCTGCGGCCCGAAGGCTACGATCGCTCTCAGCCCGCGTGGGGAACGCTGACAGCGGCAAAAGATTTTAACAAGGCTCCGGTTTCAGGTGATCTGCTCGCAGTGGCGCTCACATCGTCGCTGCTGCCCAGGGAGAGCGACCGAGAGATACGCGTCTCTTCGCCCTCAGGCACTCTGACCGCGACCGTCGGCGTGAAAGACGGCGCGTTCACCTACTCGCTGAAAGACAAACAGGGACATCCGGTCCTTTTACCGTCGAATGCCGGGATAGAATTCGAGGGCGCGGCGGCTTCGCTCACGGGTGGCCTTTCGCTCTGGGAGGTGGTCGGCGCACGACGAGAGGCGGCCCGCTTCCGGCTTTATGGCGAACACGGAGAGCAGAACCAAACTGCCGCACCGCGTCTTCCGTTCGAGCAGCGAATCCTGACGTTGCGACAGAACGCCGCGCCGCACCGTGTACTGCGTGTCGAGGTCCGAGTCTACGATGAGGGTATGGCGCTTTGTCTGACACTCCCGCCGCACCGTGACCTGGCGACACAATCTCCGACCGCGAGGGAGCGCACCGAGTTCGCGCTGCCGGACGGCGCGGTCGCCTACGCATCCTATGCCAGCGAGGACGAGTACCATCCGACCCCAATCGCGGAACTTAAAAAAGGAAACTGGCTGCCGTTCACGGTTCAGGCATCCGCCAAATCCGGCCCGTTTCTCTCTATCATTGAAGTGGACGAGACCGCTGCCGGGATGCCTCAAACCGTCCTTTCGCCGTCACCAGTCAAAAAGAACACCCTGGTGACCGAGGCTCTGGGGCCGGTTCCGGTTGGGACCGAGGTCTCGACACCGTTCCCATGGCGCATCGTTCTGGCAGGGGAGACACCGGCAAGACTCGCGGCAAGCAACCGCCTCGTTCGTTCCCTGTGGCCCGAGTCGGCGCTTCCCTCCGCAGCGGTGTCGGACTGGATTAAGCCCGGCAAGGCGATTCGGGAAACGTCGCTGTCCACTCCCGGCGGCATCGCCACTATCGACTTTGCGGTCGAGAACGGTCTCTCCTACATCCTCTTCGATGCCGGATGGTACGGTCCGGAAAACAGCGCCGCCTCGGATGCCCGCGCGGTCAACCTCGACCCGGCGCGCGTCAAGGGGGATCATCCCGGTCTGGATCTGCCCAAAGTGATCGCGTATGGAAAAGAAAAAGGGATCGGGGTTTTTCTTTACGTCAATCGCCGCGCGCTGGAGCGCCAGCTTCCCGAACTCGCGCCGCTGTATGAGTCCTGGGGAGTCGTGGGGATCAAGTTCGGTTTTGTGAACACGGGAACGGTGCAGTGGACCCGCTGGATGCGCGATTCGGTCGCCCTCTGCGCCAAGCATCACCTGCTGGTGGACACGCACGACTGGTACCGCCCGGTCGGGCTTTCCGGTACCTATCCGAACCTGTTGACTCAGGAGGGGATACGCGGAAACGAGCACATGCCCACCCCGCGCCACAACTGCACCCTGCCTTTCACAAGATTCTTATCCGGCCCTGGCGACTATACGATCTGCTACCGAAACAATCGTCTGCAGACCACCGATGCACACCAGATGGCGCTTGCCGTTCTCTACTACAGCCCGCTGACCCTGCTCTACTGGTATGGCAAGCCCCAGGACTACACAGACCTGCCCGAGCGCGAGTACTTCCGCGCCGTCCCGACGACCTGGGACGAGACCCGCTGGCTCGGTGGCGATATTGGCGAGTGGGCAGCGGTCGCGCGCCGCTCCGGTCAGAACTGGTTTATCGGCGCGATCACGAACGAGACCGCGCGGACTGTCACTCTGCCGCTCGACTTCCTGCCGCCGGGAACCAATGCTAAGTGGACACTGCGAACGTATTCGGACAAACTCGGCAGCGACGGCAAGCCTGAGACTACAATAGTGCGCGGCGTGTCTCGAATCTCCGTAACTAACATGCCTGTGCAGCGTGGTAAGACTCTGACTCTGCCGCTTGCCCCCAGTGGCGGCGCGGCGCTCTGGCTGACACCAGCTTAGTACCAAGGTAAGCGCGGCAAACAAAAGAGTGGCAAAACGCAGGGGCGGGACGTAGACTTAAAAACACGATGTCTGTTTCTCCCGCCCCCATAGCTCCGGTTTCGCCGGAGTCGCCTCCCGATCTGGCTGAAGGGCTAAACGTCCAGCAGCTGGAGGCGTTTCACCACACTAAAGGGGCCGCTCTGGTCCTTGCCGGAGCAGGGTCGGGCAAGACCACGGTCCTGCTGCGGCGTATCGCGCGGCTGATTCT
>JACMJB010000160.1 GCA_014380815.1 Armatimonadota bacterium | reverse complement strand
CGGGATAGCGGAACCAGACCTCGCGGAACTCGAACCCTTCGCGAATCGGGTTGGGCACCGGGCGCGGGTTGGCGGGGCGCGCGATGGTGGGCTGCATGGCGAAGAAGACGTACAGATCGTCGAGGTAGAGCGCCTGCTCGTACAGGTCCGCCGTGGTGAGCAGGACGCGCTGGATCAGATCTCGCGATCTCGCGAAGGTGCCGCTCAGCAGGGTTAGGTCGCCGAGGGTGAGCGCACCGCGCACCGTGCGGTAGACGATGGTGGCGTACGCGGCGTAGACCAGCATTGCCGGGCTTTTCGCGGATGCCCCCAGCAGATCACGGAAACGGCTAAAGGTGTACTTCTGGATCACATCACGGTCGTCCGCGACTTTATATACCCGGCAGTAGTTCTTCTGGACATCAATGTTGAAATGGTTGGACCAGAAGTCCACCATCACCTCCTGCAGCTGGCGCGGGGATTCGATGGCGCGGACCGTTTTGGCAACGGCAAGCTGAGCCGTGCCCGCGAAGGCGCTCTTTCCCTGCGCGCCCTGCATCAGTTCGCGGGCGCGGGCACGCTCCTCTGGGGTCATGTTCGCAAGGGTCGCCTGCAGCTTGCGGCGCTTATTCTGAGCCGGGTCACCAGGCGTGGCCTCCATCGCCATACTCGGGGTTTCGCCCGACTGCATCGCCATGGAATCGGCGGTGGTCCCCTCTTTCGGCTGATTCTTCCGCTCCACCTCACCCTGCAGGCGTTTCAGCTCTTTCGCACGCTTGAGTCCGTCAACATACCCCCGCGTGAGTTCGTCGCTGGGCATCTGCAGTGTCGTCAGCGGGGCAAGCTTGGCGACGATCATGGCATCGCTGATGCGCTCCGGGTGTAGCTGTTCCTCGATATAGGCCGCGATGCCCATCTTCTGGACGCGCTCCACATCACCGGGACGCGGTCCAAAGGCGGCGCGGCTGAGCAGGTGCACGATCTTTTGCTGTTCGGTGAGGGGCGTATTGTCCGTGAAGCTGGGCTGGGTCGTGGTCTTCGGTGCGGCGACCGTCTTCGCGGGAGTCGTCGTGGTCTTTTTGGCGGGTGGCACGGCCGCGAGGACCGTGGCCACCGCTGTCGCGGAGAGCGCCAGGCCGCAGAGCGACACCGCTGTCGCCAAACGCAGTCTTCGATTCATTGAGGAGTCTTCCATGCGGTTTGTCCCTTTCGCGTCAGAAGGAAGCGGGCGGCCTCCTGTTCGATCCTGCTTCTACGGACGCGACAGATGCCGTCCCGGTTCACTTCCTTTTTGAAGGCTGTTTTGCCATTCTTCCCGGAGGTCGCCTTTAGGATCCGATGTCCCGAATCTCGGGACACCACACTGTTTGCCGGTTGTGGCACGCCGGGTATCTTTACTCCTGCGGCGACGAGAAGGAGACGCAACGAATGGGCAGACTGCGGGCGGTGTTACTGGCGATAATCGGGGTCCGGAGTGGAGCCGCCTTCGGAATAGATGCCCTTAAGCGGGGGTTTCGGAGAAATGCCGAGGATTTTGAGCGGGCGCGCCTGAAAGGGACTGGGGCGGAAGCGGAGCCATACCCGATCATGGGTCACAAGAGCGGCAATGCCGCAGCGGCGAACGGCGACACCGCCGCTCTCTCCGCCAAGCAAGCCTTTGCCACTGCGCCGTCACGGGGAGGGCGCAGGGCAGACTTGACGGCGCCAGAGGATGCCCCTGCCAGTATTCCCGGCAGCGAGGCAACCCATGACACCCATCTAAAAGATGTCCACGGCCCGTTCGGCTACCTGAAGGAGTTGTTCAAGCGGTTTTCGGGCGACCAGTGCGGGGCCTGGGCCGCTTCCCTTTCGTTCTTCTCGATACTGTCTATTCCCCCGATCCTGCTCTGCGGACTGGCGGTGCTGGGTTACGTGATCCGCGATCCCGCGCAGGCGACCGCCCAGGTGCAGCAGCTCATGGCAAGCGTTTTGCCGGGCGGCGGCGACGCGGCAAAGACCCAGGCCGCCGACCTGATCCGGCAGCTAAATGTCGAGCAGTCGGTCTCGACCCTGCGATCGCAGCGCGGCATTGCCGGGATCATCGGTGTTCTGTCGCTGTTCTGGGCGGCGATGCAGATCTTCGTCAACGCCGCGACCCCGATGAACGCCGCGTTTCGTGTCAAGGAGACACGCGGCTTCGTGAAGCTGCGCTTAACCGCGCTTGCGTTGCTGTTCGGAGCGGGCCTGCTGTTCCTGCTTGCCCTCACCCCAACTATCGGCACCCAGTTCGTCGGCAACTCGAAGTTTCTGGGACTGGGTTCCTTCAGTGAGACAGGCGTTGCCTTGATCGCCGTTGTCTTCACGATAATCGGGATCGCGATCAATGCCGCGATGTTCACGGTGATCTACCGGTTTCTGCCGTCGCCCGCCGCGAATATCAATTGGAAGGCGGCAGGGATCGGCGGGGGAGTCACCGCACTACTCTGGGAGGCCGCAAAGCAGGGATTCGCGTTCTATGTGGGAAAATACGCGAACTACGACAAGGTTTACGGAACGCTCGGGGGCTTGATTGGCCTGGTATTCTGGATCTACTACACGTCCATGATCCTGCTGCTTGGCGCAGAGATCGCGAACCTGTACGCGGACGTTCAGCAGGCGCGACGCGATAAGGCGCAGGCCTAGTCACCGCTTCTCTGCGCTGGTTCGCGCCCCCCCTACTCGCGGTTTCGAGCAGCGAAGACCTGACGGGCTTCACGGTCGCGGTCTCGGTCGGCGATCGCTTCCCGCTTATCGAAAAGCTTCTTGCCACGCCCCACCCCAAGCTCCAGCTTCGCGAACCCGTGGTCGAAGAATAAAGAGAGCGGCACGAGCGTCAGGCCCTTTTGCTGGGTCACGCCCGCCAGTCGGTCAATCTCGCGGCGGTTCAGGAGCAGCTTTCGGGGACGGATGGGGTCCACGTTGTGGCGATTCCCCTCGGTATGCGGCGAGATATGCATGTTATACAGGAACGCCTCGCCGCTCTTTTCGATCCGTGCATAAGCATCGGCGAGGTTCGCCTTGCCTGCCCGCAACGACTTGACTTCGGTTCCGACCAGCACCAGACCAGCGTCTACTGAGTCTTCAATATGATACTCATGTCGGGCTTTGCGGTTCAGGGTGATGGTGCGACGCCCGCCGCTTTTTTCTTCTTTTCCGTCTTTTTTGGGGGCCGTAGGTGGCATAGCGGTATCGTTATACCACGAGGGCCTCAGTACGAATCCAGGAGGGAGGGCGGTGGAGCATCCAGGATCGCCTGGAGACGCCGCAGAAAGGCTTCGTTGTAGGCTTCGTAGGTTTCGCGAAGCGCGGCGGCCCCTTCGGCGTCTCCCGCGGCGCGCCGAACCCCGGAAAGCATCTGGTATCCCATTCCGATCAGCGCCTCCCCGGTGAACATCAGCGGGTTTTCGGTTGATTCCGACGCCGCGGAAACGGGTCCACCGGCGATTCGCTGCCCCATATCCTGAAGCGCCCGCGCCGAGCGTTCCCCTTCGATGGTATCCCCCTCTCCAGCCTGAACCACCGCAAAGCCGCCAACAGTGCGGGTCATTTCCCGCAGCGATGCCGAATAGTCGCCCTGCCCTAGCGGGTTCTCGCGGTTCAGGTTCCACGCGGCAACGAGGAGCGGCGGCGGGGCATGGCGGTAAACGCGGAGCGTACAGGTCGGCAGACTATTTCCCTGTTCTATCAAGGCAACAGCTTCCTGCACGGCCTGCCGCGCCGCGCCGCGTTTTGACGCGGCCACGGCAATATCCTGCTGGGCCTGCGTCGGGGCGGTGGTTCGTGTCAATGGCAGAAAGGGGCTGCTGTCCAGTTTCGCCCGCTTTAGGGTCAGGCCAGCCAGCAGGTAACGCGGGAAAGCATTGCTGGGGTCATAGCGCGCCGCATTTTCAAGGTACTCGAACGCCTTCCCCTCTGAATCGCGCAGCCGGTCAGGGGTGCCGGGATTCTCTCTGTGCTCCCGCATCCTTTCGGCAGCCTGCTCATAGAGACGGTACCAGAGCGCGGGCTGGCGCGGCAGCACCTCCAGTGATCTCAGCAGCGCGGCCTCCGCCCCATCGTGGTCCTCTGCCGCCTTTCGCGCGTCGCCGAGCGACCGCCAGTGGTCCGCGTTGTTCGGAGCAAGTTTCGTCGCCTCCGTGAACGCAGCGAGGATCGTTTTGCCATAGGGCAGTGCCGGGTTCAGGCCACGCAGCGCGAAACGGTCCACGGCGGGGTCGGCCTTTTCGCCCCACGCATCAAGGCCAAGGGAACGGTTATAGACAGCGAGTGTCCAGAGGCCCCAGGCGCGGGTGAGCCGCACTTCGGCTCGCTCCACATCGGTGCGAGCCATCTTCTCGGCGACATCCCAGGCAGATCCGGCATTCCGTGCAAGCTGCCGGACCCGTTCGTTCACCTCCTGATCCGCCATCTTGAGGGGACGGTTATCGTCCTTGGTCCAGATCGGGCCGAGGGGTGGGGGACGGGGGGCGGGTTCGCCGTAGCCCTTGCTTTTCGGGTCATCCTGCGCGGTTTTCCACTTCTCGAAGGCGGCGGGGTACTCCGAGCGCATCTCCACCAGATTCCTTCGAAAACCGGCGGCATAGCTGAAGCTGGCGGCGCGGCTGGCATAGGCGCAGCCGAGCGCGAGCGGGATTCGCGGGTCGGCAGGGTCTCGCTTCCGCGCGATCTCCAGCAACTGGCTCGCCTGATCAAAACGGCGGCCTTTTATCAGCAGCCGGGTGGCATTTGTGTAGAGCGACTCCTCAGCCGGTTTTGCGGGAACCGCGGCGGCGGGGAGTGCCAGGGGTATGCCCGTAGCCAAGAGTGTCAGCAAAAGAAGAAAGCATCGCATGAGTGTCTTCCGGGTATGTCCCTTGAGCGCTGCAAAAAGTTGCCGGGGAATTCGCGGCGCGATGGGAACTTCTGAAAGAGTATTCCGTTTCTTAACTGTGCGGTTAAATTTTGGCCCGGTACGAGAGCGAAGCAGTCTTCATGACGCACATTCAGCAGCACGGCGATGGCGGCGGCATAGGAAGCCTTGTGCCTCCCCGGCGGCGCGAGCAGCGACGCCAGAATCGGGAGACGGCGATTTTGCAGGCGGCTCAGGCGCTGATGGAAGCACAGGGCTACGATGCAATGACGATGGACGATCTGGCAGCGCGGGCGGGGATCTCGAAGCCGACCCTGTATCAACACTTTCCTTCCAAAGAGGAGATCGCGGTGCGGGCCGTGGTGCAGGTGATCCGAGGCGGGCGCGAATTTATCGAGAGTCTGGATAGCGCCCTTCCAGCTATCGTGCGACTGGAAAAGATCCTGCGGCGCATGCTGGAGGCGAAGTTCACCCCCGGTCATCTGCCGATCGGTCCCGCCACCCGAACAGCGCTCGCTCCGATGCTCCGGGCGCACCCCCTTTACCAGGCGGAGTTCGAGGCGATGGCGGCGGCGGTCTCCGAGGTGGTGGAGCAGGCGAAGAGGGCGGGCGATTTTCGTCCCGCCCTTCCGACCCGGCCCGCAGTGCAGATGATGTTCAGCGTGCTGCGCGACAGCGATTTTGAGGAGATGGTTCGGGCGGGGGCAATCACGCCCTCCGCGCTCGCGGAGTCGGTGGTGACGATTCTTTTAACCGGCATGTGCCACAAGACGCAAAGCAAAAAAATGGTGGACGATCGCAAGAACGATGTATAGGAACCGGAATTTGGGAACGGCAACGGCAGCGGCAGCGGCCATGGTTCTGGCAAGCGGTAGCGGATCCGCACCCGCCGGAGCGCAGGGCGGCCAAGCGGGAACGGGGGGCCAGAACCCTGGCTCGCCGACCACGCCCGCTGCGCCGGGAACCGTTGCGCCCAACGCCGGGCAGCAGAACAATGCGGGTCTGGCTCCGGCGACCGGAACCGGGCGGACGAGCGGGCAGTCGGGGCCGACAGCGGGCACTGGCGGAAGCGGCAGCCTGCCGCTGACCGGCAATGATTCGCCGCGCTTCGATTTGGCACGCACCGTTCAGTCCGCGATTGACAGCAGCAGCGGCATTTTGAACGCCCGGCGCCAGGTCGAGATTGATGAACGGATCGTGGACGAGGCGGAGGCCCGGAATCGGCCCAGTGTCAGTGCGTTCGGGTCTGCGACCCGCTTCGATGCCCCGACCAATATCGCCATTGGCGGCGGCCCACCGGTGACTGTGCTTCAGGATCACACCGAGCAGCTTACACTCAGTCTGGATCAGCGGCTTGATTTCCTGGGGCAGGTCCGGGCGGCTCGCAGCGAGGCGAGGCTTCAGCAGGCCGCGGACCGCGCCCTGCTCGAGTTGGAGACTCAGCGGCGGACGCTTCTGGCGAAAACAGTCTATTTTGACCTTCTGCGGGCGCGGCATCAGGTGCAGGTCGCCGAGTCGAGCCTGCGCTCAGCCCAAACCCAGGAGCGGACTGCGCGGCGCCTTTACGAGAACCAGGTCGGGCAAAAGATTGACCTGCTGCGCGCCCGCACTAGTGTCGCACAGGCGCAGCAGGACCTGCTCGCGGCCAGGAACCGTCTTGAGGTGGCCCGCGCCTCCTTCAATGATCTGGTCGGGCGTCCCCTTGAGGCTCCCGTGGAGGCCGCCGATGTCGCCGGTGTCAGTGTGGGAACCGATATTGTGCCCTCCGGTGCCGCAGTGGGCGATGCCCCCCAGACGGCACTGCCGACGTTCACGCCGTTCACCGTCGCGCCCCGTGAGATCGCCGCGATCAACGTCAATGAAAGCATCCGGACCGCGCAGGCGCAGCGACCGGAGGTGCTGCGGAATGCCGCGCTCGCACGGGCATCGGCGATCGGCATCCGTATCGCAAGAGAGGGGCAGGAGCCGACCTTCGCGCTGTCTGCATCGGGCAACTATTACCCTACCCCCTCATTCCAGACCCCGCGTCAGCGGACAGCGGCGCTTACGGCGACGATCCGAATCCCGCTCTATGACGGCGGCGTGACCCGCGACCGGGTGGCGGAGGCGCGGCTGCGCTCCCAGATCGCCCGAACAACCGAGGAGTCCAGCCGCTCGGATGTGGCGCTGGGGGTCCGGCAGGCCTATCTGAATCTGGCGACAGCGGCGCGGCAGATTGATGCCGCCAACGCCGCGCTGGAGCAGGCGATCGCCGCGCGTCAGCTTGCCCAGGTCCGTTATGAGGGGCAGGTCGGCTTATTTCTGGAGGTCACGGACGCCCAGGACGCGCTCACCCGCGCCGAGAACAGTCAGGTGGACGCCGTTTACCAGTTCCTGACCCGAAGGGCGGAGTTTGAGAATGCCGCGGGCATCCCCGCCCTTCTTCAGACCAACTCCCTGACAGTGCCCGCGGCAATACCCGCGGCACCAACGATCACGATACCCGCCCCCCCGGCAGTGCCGCCGAGCAGCCCGTAGTCACCGCGTAAGCCAGCACGAGACCGAGGATGAAGGACAGCAAGATCATGGCGGACGAACCAACAACCAGCACGACTTCCTCCCAATCGGGAGCGCGTCCCGGCAGCAACGGGAACGGCCACAACGGCGGCGACGACGCATCGCCGAAGAGCCAGGCTCCGGACAGCGGCGGGCCGCCCGAAGCCGCAGCGGGCAGCGACAGCAGCAATGGCAAGTCTGGCCTGCAGCCGATGGGCGGAAGGCTGACATCGGGAAAGCGGCTGCTGATCGGCGTCCTCGTGGCGGCGGCTCTTCTGATCGGCGGTATCTGGGGGTTTCGCTTCCTCGCCTACTCGCGGACGCATGTCAGTACGGATAATGCTTTTGTGACCGGCAACCTGGTGAATGTCAGCCCGATTGTCGGCGGGACACTCAGCCAGCTGACGGTTGCCGAGGGCGACACGGTAAGGCAGGGTCAGCTGATCGCACGGCTGGAAGACAGCGGCCCGCGCGCCTCCCTTCAGCAGGCACAGGCCACCTACCGGGCCGCGCTGAGCCAGGTACCCCAGGCACGGTCTTCCCTGCGATTCCAGCAGCAAGCCACCGATGCCGCCATCCGCCGGGCGCAGGCCGCCCTTACCGCCCAGCAGGCACGGACACGG
>JACMJB010000159.1 GCA_014380815.1 Armatimonadota bacterium | reverse complement strand
GTTCCAGGTCATTCGGACTTGAACTTGGAACCTTGAACTCGGCGCCGAGCGCGCGCTGCGCGTCGAGGGCAGCGTGTAGAGCGTCGTTGGGAGTGGAGAAGGCGGCGCAGAAGGCATCGCCCACAGTCTTGAAGACTACGCCGCCCGCCGCATGGATGGCCTCGCGCAGCAGGGCATCGTGGCGGGCGAGGGCAGGCTGCATGGCCTGGGGATGGGCCTCCCAGAGCTTGGTGCTCCCCTCGATGTCGGTGAAAAGGAACGTGACCGCGCCGGTTGGCAGCCGCGGCGAAATGCGGCGGTCGGTCGCGGCGGTAAAAGGCGGCACCGCCTCCTGGGCTGACACCGGCTCCCGTGCCGTCGCGGGGTCGGGGTCCGGTTCTGGAGCGGGGTCTGTCAGGGTCGTTAGGGTCACTATCGTCATCATAGTCGCTGTGGTCGCTATCGCTGCTGTGGTCATTCCGGGTCATTATAGCGGAAACCTGGGAAACAGGGGAAACGGAGGAGCAAAGGAAACTGCCCCGCCCCCCAGCCCGAAAACGATGCAGTCTCAGCGAGAACAGCAGCCCCGCCAATCGAAAAGCCAGAATCCCATCCCGAAAAGCCCCTGATAGATCAGGGGGCAGATGCGCCGTGGCGGACCAGGCCTGATCCGGCTGCGACGGTCACGCCCCCCCCGGACTGTCAGCCGCCGTCCGGTTTGCCCGTCACCGGATGGTAGATCTCGAAGAAGTGGTTGTTCTGGCGCACTGCCAGCAGCGCCAGGCTTTCGGTCTGGTCTCGTCGCGGAAGGTCGCGAGGTCGCCCCGCTCCGCAGCGGCGCACCCCCACAGACTATTGACGATCGGCCAGACGATCTCGTTGTGATGGCCCGCCCCCTCTCCTCGGGAGATCGTGGAAAGTGCGGCCACTGCGCGGGAAGGCCGTGCGGGGTACGGTGCGCGGTCCGGAGCAGGCTCCGGGCCTGGGCGGGGTCGCGGACCCCGAATAGGAGTGCATAAGCTAGGCCGATCCCTCCTGCGTGTCGTTCCGCTTCCCCGCCACCGGCCCCGCCCCATGGATGAAGTAGGTGTACCGGGACGTTTCAGGCACCCACAGGTACTTGGGGATCGCGGCCTTCAGCGCGGGCTGCTGCCTCGTAGTCCCGCGCCTCGCGCTCCGGGCGGCCCAGCAGCCGCGTCATCCGCGCGGCGCTGCGGTAAGCATCGTAGTAGACACGATTCACGCTGAACGCCATAAGATCCTTGGTGTAGGGATGGTCTAGCACAAAGCTGCTACCGTTTTTCGGGTCAAAGAGAGGTTCAAGGTACACCGCGATGCCGTCGCAGAAGAATGCCGGTCCCTGAAACAGCCAGAAGCCACCGCCACCGGGGCCGCCTGTGCGGTCGCCGCGCGGGTCCCTCCGAAGAACGGCGGGGCCGACAATGTCTAAGCGTGCGGCAGCAACTCTGTCCGGTATTGCGGGGCGAGCGCTTCGGCTTTTGCCAGGAACGCCGCCTGGGCGGCGGCATCGGGCTTGGGTGGTGCCGTCGTCCGTGTGGCCACGCGGACACCGACGGCTTCAAAGAACGCCTCCTGACCGGAAGGCGCGCAGAGGCACAGCAGCCGAACCGGATAACCGGTGACATTGTGGAACTGGTGCGGGGCGTTGGCCGGAATGTTGAGGGTCTCGCCCGCTCGGACGACCGACTTCACGCCCCGGAAGGTGACTTCGATCTCGCCTTCCAGAAGAGTGAATGACTCCTCGAAATCGTGACGGTGGGGGCCAGGGCCGCCGCCCGGTGGGAGGTGCATATCAATAAGACAGTAGCGACCGTCGGTGTCGTCGCCGGACAGAAGGATCGTGTAGGTGTCACCCACCAGTCCGATGTGGGGCAGTTCCGAGTCTTCGCTGGGCCGCGCCACGGTGAGGCCGCGCCGGAGGTCATCGGGCGGGAGCGGCGAGATCGCCTGGGAAAGGATCGAGTGAGTGTTCATCGGAGTGTTCATCGGGTTTGCCTCGTGGGTGTTGCGCCATTTGTGGGGACTACTGAGATTCCGGGGACCGCCTCGCCCCGATCCATCGGGCGGCTTCCACGCGTTTCGGGTCTTCCCTTTTTTGACCTCACCGTAGCTCTGTTATCTGTTAAAGGGAAGCCGTCACGAACCCGGTATCCCCAGCACCGGTGGGTTCTAACCCCAGCCCGGTTCTGTTGGAGGAACCACACCAGGCCGGAGACAGGATAGCCGTTGACCAGCCGGTGACCTTCGCGCCCGCAGGCTCGCGCAGCGGCATTGTGGGGATCACCCGCGCACCACTCGCCCAAGTCCTCGATCGGAAGGGCCGCGTTGCACTGCAGAGGGGTGCCGTCACGCGGAAGGGTCTGATTGATCCCAAGTCGCCGCGACCGGAAGCAAAGTGACCTTCGATTCCCGAAAGCTCTTTGAAGCTCACGCTCGCGAAAATGGCGGAACGGATCAACTCCCGAATCAGCGGGGG
>JACMJB010000158.1 GCA_014380815.1 Armatimonadota bacterium | reverse complement strand
TTAGAAGCAGTCATGGGAGGTTCGGCGAAACGGAATATACTGCGTTTAGGGTGTACCGCAGAATACTGAAGGAGGTCCTGCGTTAACTAATGTCGTGCCGCCAGGAGAGTGCGTCCCTTCAGGAGTTGAAGCCGCTCTTCTAAACGGTATCTTCCTGGAAACTGGGGCATTGCCTGAAGTTGTACTTCCAGATCCCGCGCGACCTCTGCCACCGGACGCGAGCGAACGATGCGGCTACGAACCGGAAAACTGTAGATGCCACCATCTTCCTTGGGCAGGTTGATCCGCACATACCAAGTATCGAAGACGAAGTCTCCGCCTGGGTCCAGACTGGTCAATGCCTCAAACTCGACACCTGCCGATAATTTGTTTGTCTGAGCAATACGCTCAAGGGAGCTGAATATAGTATCCGGGGCCAAGGGATGATCTTTGCGGTCCATAAGGCGGATGGCGGCAACTACGTCCTCGTCTGTCAGAGGAGACTGTTGTTTACCAATCGGGTCTCCGACGCTTTTCGCATTGAACGCCTTAATGGCTACGGCCAGTTCGGTGCCTTGGCTTTTACTACTTCCACGAGAAGGTATTTGAGATACTTGGGGTAGCTGGTCCGTTTGGGCCTGACTCACGCTGGTGAGGGCAAACAAGATAGTTGAGAGGGTTGAGGCGGTGAAAAAGGTGATGGGATATAGGGCGATTTTGGGCGGTAGTTTCGGCATTATCTTCCTCAATGGCTCTTATGGCTCTCGTTACGATAAGCGGCTCCAAAGCCGCTCGCTTGGTTAAGTCTCTCACTTAGACTCTCGCCGCAGACAATCCTTCAAGGACAACGAAAACTGAAAGGCTTCTTACTTCATAATTCCGCGCAAGATGGCTTTGGCGGCTTCTTTATCCAGAGGTTCGTTGTTGTTACCACACTTGGGCGATTGGATGCACGACGGGCAGCCGGTTTCGCAGGGGCATTCTTCAAGCAGTGTGCGGGTTGCGCCCAGCCATTCCTCAATGAGGCGATAGCCGGTTTCCGCGATACCGACACCGCCAGGGTGGGCATCGTGGACAAAGATCGCGGGTGCACCGACCTGGGGATGCCACGGCGTGGAAACGCCGCCGATGTCGTTGCGGTCACACAGCGCGAACAGCGGCAGCAGGGAGATGGAGGCGTGCTCTCCGGCGTGGACCCCGCCCGCAAGATCGAGGTTCGCCCGCTCCAGGTCGTAGGCGAGGCCGCTGGGGAGCGGATACCAGACGGCTTCCGTCTCGAAGACCTGCTCCGGAAGGTCCAGATCGAAGTTTCCCAGCACTTCGTCGGAGAAAAGCTGCTTCTGCCGGAAACCGACCACCTGCGTTGTCACTGTCACCAGGCCAAAATAGGCGACCGTATCCCCGAACTCTTTGGAATCGTAGATCTCCTTGATAGCGATCTGCGAGTTTATCCGGGTTTCCGTGAAATAGTTGGCCTGCGCGGGCCGAACATGGGCGCGAAAGTTCTGCGGGTCCAGCGTTTCCACGATATAACTTTCGCCCAGATGCAGATAGACCGCGCCCGGATGCAGCGTCTCGAAAGCCTTCCCCTCCTCGACCGTGCCGAGCACTGCGCCGCGCCGGGTATCATCCACGATCACGTACTGGTTCGCCGATGCGGATCGGATGCTGATCAGGCCCGCCGGGTATTCGCTGCCTGCGTAGACAAACCGGTCCCCGCGCGCAGCAAGCGCCTCCTCCTCGCAGAGCCGGTGCGTGATGTGCGCCGCCCGCTCCCCGCCAAACAGCGCGAAATCATCGTCGGTGAGCGGCATTTCATAGGCGGCGCAGAGCAGGTGCGCCCCCAGGATATGCCGGTTTGTCGGGTCGAGCGCGGCGTGTTCGTGGGGCTTGCCAAAAAAATACTCGGGACGGCGCATCAGGAACTGATCCAGCGGATTGTCGGCGGCGACCAGGATCGCCAGCGAGTCGCCCTGACGACGCCCCGCACGGCCCGCCTGCTGCCAGGTCGAGGCGACGGTGCCGGGGTACCCGGTCAGGACGCAGGCATCGACGCCGCCGATGTCCACGCCAAGCTCCAGGGCATTGGTCGCGGTGACGCCGGTCAGCTCGCCATTAAACAGCCGCCGCTCGATGTCGCGCCGCTGCTCGGCGGTGTAGCCCGCGCGGTAGGAGATGATTTTTTTTACTAGCCCGGCCTGGGTTCCCGTGCTTTCAAAGGCGCGGCGGGCATAGGTGAGCAGCAGTTCGGCAGTTTTGCGGGCACGGGTGAACGCGATCGTTCGTACCCCCTCCCCCACCAGGGTAGTGAACAGCGTGGTCGCCTCGGCATTTGAGGAGCGGCGCGCACCCGTCGCCGGGTCGTAGATCGGCGGGTTCCAGAAGATGAAGTGCTTCCGCCCGGTCGGTGCGCCGTCCCCGCTGATCGCCTCGGCTTCCAGGCCGGTCAGCCGCCCGAACAGCTCACCCGGATTCGCGATCGTCGCCGAGCAGGCGATGAACTGCGGATGCGCCCCGTATCGGTCGCAGACCCGCCGCAGACGGCGCAGGATGTTCGCCACATGCGCCCCGAAGACACCCCGGTACGTATGCGCTTCGTCAATGACGACATAGCGCAGGTTCCGCAGAAAGGTACCCCAGCCGGTGTGGTACGGCAGGATCCCGATGTGGAGCATGTCTGGGTTCGTGATCACGACGCGGGCGGTTTTCTTCACCCAGCCGCGCTCTTCTTTGGGCGTGTCGCCATCATAGGTAGCGGTGGCGATCTCGGCATGGAGCCTCAGTGCCTCCAGTTTGCCCCGCTGATCCTGTGCAAGCGCCTTGGTGGGAAAGAGGTAGAGCGCGCGGGCACCAGGGTCCAGCAGCAGCGTTTCCAGGACGGGCGCGTTGTAACAGAGCGACTTGCCCGAAGCCGTGGGCGTAGTCACGATCAGGTGATGCCCCATTCGAGCCAGGTCAATCGCCTGCGCCTGATGGCAATAGAGCTGTGTCACCCCCTGCAATGCCAGCGCGCCGGAGAGACGTGACGGCAACGGCGCATCGAGTTCACCCCAGCGTGCCTCCCGAGCGGGAATCTGCTCGACGTGGACGATCTGGTCTTTGTAGTCAGGATGCCGCTTGAAGCGAGCGAGGAAATGATCGGCGTTCACAGCTCATTATCCGCCGTGCCTTCCCCGGCGTCAAACGAGCGTGTGATCGTCTCTGCTGAGTTCTGGGGCTCTACGAAGGGTGGATGTCCGCAAGGAGGTGGCGTACGGCTTTTTCCTCTGCTTCTTTGCGGGCGTTCTTGTCCCAGTACATCCCCCGGTCCGCGCGTGCGATCAGCGCGGCGGCGTCAGCGGCATCGAGCGGGAAGGTTGCCATGCCCACCGAAATGCCGATGCGCACCCATTCCCGGGAATGGTCTTCGTCAGGATGCCTCTCGGCATTACCTGCACTCTCCGGTCGTCCATCGTATTGGAGAACAGCAGCGCGGATCTTTTCCGCAACCACTTGCGCCTCATCATGCCCGACACCCGGAAGAACCACGACGAATTCATCCCCCGCGTACCGTGCCACCAGATCACCGCTGCGCAGAACGCTCTGGAACAGACCGCCCAGATCCCGCAACACTTCATTACCCCGCACGTGACCGAAACGGTCATTTACCTGTTTGAAGTGGTCCAGATCCAGCACCAGAATTGTCAGCGGCTTCTTCTCCGCCTGTACCCGTGCCAGTTCGCGGTCGAGAAACTCCGCGAGATGGCGGGCATTAAAAAGCCCGGTCAGGGCGTCGGTTCGGGCGGATTGGCGCGTCTGATCGAACTCGAACGCGTTCTGAATCGCCCGTGCGACCTGGGCGGCGATCAACTGCAGCACCCTCAGGTCTTCGGCATCGAACGATTTCGCCCTCTCCTGGTACAGGTTGATGGTTCCGAGCAGTGGTCCGTCGGCATCCACGCTCAGCGGCACAATCATCGCGGATTCGTACTCCGGCAGACAGGTCGGTGTCGCTCCCTTTTCCGGCTCGGCGACGATCAGGTCCGAAGGAGCATAATCCTCCAGCAAACCCTGGCGTGTGCGCATCACCCATCCACTGCCGACTAGCCCCTCTCCATCAGCCGTGGCGCGAATCAGCGCAGCCTCGCCCGCACCGCTTGCGGAACGGCATCGAAGCATCACCCCTCCGGAGCTGGTTCGCTCCGCGAGAAGGAGGGCGCAGGCAGAGGCGTTGAAGATGTTGCGTATCTTGCTGGAAAGCAGCGCTAAGGTCTCGCTCAGTTCCAGTGTGACCGATGCCGTTTGCGAGATCTCATAGAGAGAAAGGTATTCCAGGCTGGCACGATTGATCTCCTCTGTCGCCGTGACCCGGGGGGAGGTGCCGCCGTGGCCCGCAGCCCTGGTATCCTGGGCATACTCCAGTACCACCGCGAAGAAACCGGCAACCACCACGGGATCGAAATGGGACCCGGCGTTGGAGCGGATATACTCCATCGCTTTTTCCGTGGACCAGCCACGCCGGTAGGAGCGGTCCGAGGTCAATGCGTCATAGACATCGGCGACCGAAAGGATCCGCGCGCCGAGAGGGATCAATTCGCCCACCAGTCCATCCGGGTAGCCCTTCCCATCCCAGCGTTCGTGGTGATGCCGCACAATCGGCATCACGGGGAACGGGAAGGTGACGGGCTGAAGGATCTTGGCTCCCATTTCGGGGTGGGTTTTGATCTTCTCGAACTCTTCATCCGTCAGGCGGCCTGCCTTCGACAGGATCTGTTCCGGAATCGCCAGTTTGCCGATGTCATGGAGGAGGGCGCCGGTTTCCAGCGCGCGCAGATCGTCTCCCTGCAGGCCGAGCTGGAGCGCGATCCGTACCGCAAGCTCTTTCACACGCTGGATGTGCTCCTGGGTGTAGCGGTCTTTGGCGTCAATGGCCAGCGCGAGCGATTCGACCGTAGAGGTGTAGAGATGTTCCAGCTGGTTTTTGCTGAGCGTCAGCGCCTCCTGGCTGGTTTCCAGCTCCGTGTTCTTCCGCTGCAGCTCCTCGATGTGCTCTAGGCTGACCTCTTCCTGCTCTCGGTGATAACGGTAGACCAGGTAGATGACACCGGGAATAGGTGCCGCAATCACTGCCACCGAAATGCTGACCACCAGATGCTCTGTCAGGAGCGGGACCAGTCCAAAAGCGATGATCGCGCAGGATGCTCCTGCGAAGTAGCAGGGAATCACCCACTGATAGTGCAGACGCCAGATTTCCAGCGGGTTTTTTCGATTGGTCAAGCCGATTGCCGCGGCTACCAGAAAGGTATTCAGGAGCGAGAACAGGGCGGTCGCGATCACGATCCCGCCGGTTTGGAGCGTGGTCGCGGTCGTAAAGGAGAAGTTGTTCTTCCCACCGTCTGGCAGAGCGAGGGCGTAAACAGGGACAAACCCGCACTGGTCCAGTAAGAAGCCCGCTATTGCCACAGACAAGGTGACTGCCCCCATACTAAAAAGAACCTGATAGTAGGGAGAGCGGCGCGGGTAGCAGGTCATCACGGCAATGCTGACGATGCTGGCGACAATCGCGTAGAACGGGCCAAGACCGAAGAGCAGGAAGAAGGTTGGCACAAAGCCCAGGGAGATGTTCCCCTGCTTATCCCGCCGTGCCTTATTTGGCACAAACACTTTCACCTTCAGGAACGAGGCGGCAAAGGAGACGGCACAGCCGAGTACCAGGAGCGAGAGATGAATCGCTTTGTCCGCCTCTACCAGTTCGGACGCGCAGAATTGCTGGGCGGCGATTCCAAAAGCGAACGCACCCGCTGCAATGATGAACCAGATATAAAGCTGAGCCTGGCGTGGAATATTCTGCATGAGGTCGCTCGGAGCCTGAGAGGCGACCGTGTGCACGTTTCCACATCGGCAGTCCCCCCCCTGACACCAGTGCTGGTATTATTCCACACGTTGGGATGAACTATCAAACTTCCAATCGCATTCACGAGAGGATTGGAGAGTGCTTGTGGGGTGACCTGGAAGCCCGCGAGGCGCGGAGCAGCAAGTGCCTTGGGTAGAGAGAAGGGGAAGCAGCCTTGCCTCCTATGGCAAGGCTGCAGAACGGTTATCGGCTGTTTGAGCGCGGGCCTCAGAGTTAGAGCTAGAGCCGATTCATATCTACGTTCACTGTCCAGGCAACGTTCTCATCGGTGTCGTTGACCCAAGCGACATTCTCGTCGGTGTCGTTGCCCCAGGCAACGTTTTCATCGGTATCATTGCCCCAGGCGACATTCTTGCTGCTATTGCTTCTGATGTTGGATGTTGTGGTCATTTCGGATGTCCTTTTCCGCTCGATGAGCGGGTACTGCGTGCGTTTTGATCAGTGGTGACGGGTGGTGATGGCTCGCCTGCGTAGAAAGCGAGGAAGCGTTTGTGACTTCGCAGTCTAGTCGCCGCCCGTGTTCCAGCTCACGTTGTCGCCGCCCGTGATCCAGCTCACGATGACGCCGCCCGTGTTCCAGCTCACGATGTCGCCGCCCGTGTTAGAGCTCACGGGGGCGCCGCCCGGGTGGGCGGGCGAGATGGGGGG